>DATMXF010000231.1:0-4560 GCA_035561835.1 Patescibacteria group bacterium | reverse complement strand
ACAGCTCGATAAGGTACGATGTGGCTTTGTTATGCAGCCCGCTCAGCCAGTCCAGCGGCGGCTTGCCCGTCCCGTGTTCTTCGCCGAACCGTCCAATGTAATCATCCACAAGACTCATGTGCACAATTCGCCAGTCGAGCGGGATGGTCTGAATGAGGGCGTTATACGCCTGCACGAGTGGTTTGTTGTGCCTCCGCTCCAGGACGAACGATCGAATCTTTGAGGTCTGCTTGACCAACTCGACGAGATCGCGGAACGGCTTCGCCATGTACCCGCGCATACGCGGAAAGTATGGATCGTCATCATGGTCGATACCGGCCGCCGCAAGCTGGAAGTGCATGAAAGGGGTTTGCCCTCCCGTTTCCCCTAACTTTTGTTGGAGTGTATCTCCCAGGTCCTCTACGCCTTCGAACACCACGCTGTTGGGGTAGGTGAAGAACAGGCGCACCTGGTTAAAGTACGTTCCATAGTCGCAGTGCTCCCGCATTCGTTTGAGCACCGCGACGGCATCCCGTGCGGCCTTCGTAGCGTTATTCAAACAGTGAATCATCCTGCCGACGATCACCTCTTCCCCAAGATCCGACAGGGAGAGCATCGGACTGTCAGGATCGCCCACGCGAGAGAGCAGGGAGGCCGCGAGCAGCTCCGGTATGGCGGGGGCGAATGCCACCTCGACCGCTTGATGGATCCATACGAACCATCGCTCGTCCAACGTTCCGGTGAAAGAGTGGAGCAATTCGATATTCTCCAGGCTCACCGGTTTTTCGGGATCTTTGCGATAGTAGTTCCAGAGGGCGTAGAGGCTATAGGACATGGTGGGTTCCATGCCGATCCGCCTTGAGGCGCGCCAGAGCGGCACTGCGAGTTGCGCAGGCAGGATCTTCGGACTCCGATCCTGCATGAGTTCCGACACGTTGCGATAGGGGTATACCTCTCGGAAGTAGGCGTGCGTGAACATGGCGTAGATCAGCATCAGCCGGTGGACGACCGGCCAGGGCAGATCCTCGAACGACCAGGAGGGAACATCCAGCCGCTTGATCGATTCAGCGACCTGTCGCTCGCTGATCGTCCGCTCCAGCGCATAGGCCATCGCGTCGAGCTGAGTGAAATCGTTCGCTTGCTCAACGTGATCGGTATCCTTTGGCAGCCATCGCAACGGTCGCTCCGCAAGGAACCCGGTCTCGACCGACACGCCGTGTTGCTGCATGAGCCGTCTCACTTCGTTCTGCAGTTCAGTGGAATCGTTGTTCATTGGCTCGTCGTCCTTTGTTGATTCCTTCGAAAATATTATTCAGCAATCAGCGCTCAGCATTCAGCTTCAGACAAACCCCCCTGACCCCCCTTTCATAAAAGGGGGGGGAGATACTTCTACGTTTCCTTACCTCCCCCTTTCGAAAAGGGGGATTGAGGGGGTTTTCATGATGCATGGGTGGCCTTGGGACCATAACGAATCACTCGCATTCGTGAGAAGCTCTTTGCGCCGGTCCTGTTTTCATTGTTAATGTAGCACGTTGCCAAACCCGGAGGCCAGACAGCTCGCCCTCTTGACAAGAACGAGGTTGGTTACTACATTAAATATGAAGGCGGCGATATGTGAGTTTGGCCCCATGGAGAGGAGATAGTCCATGGGGGAAGTACGGGAAGTAGAAACGCCTGAACGTTCGAATTCGCAAGAGGTTGAGGTACGTGTTACAGCCCTTCAGGTCCTGCCGCCTACCTGAAGGGCTGCACTATTTTTGAGGCGGGGTAGTCGGAGGAGATGGGACCGCCTCTTTCATGTTATCCGGCAGTTACAAGGAGGGATAGAAGATGAAGGTGCGAGACGGTATGATGACCGATCTGGTAACGGCTTCGCCGTGGGAGACCGCCGCCGAGGTGGCGCGTAAGATGCGTGACCAGAAAGTAGGGTGCGTGCTGATCGCCAACGAGGGTAAGCTTCTTGGCCTCATTACCGACCGGGAGCTCACTATCCAGTGTGTCGCCGAAGAGTGGAACCCGAAGACTACACGGATCGAGGAGATCATGATCCGGAATCCTTACACGATTGCTCCCGATTTCGAGATGGCTGAGGCTGCGCGGCTTTTTGGCCAGCGTAAGGTCAGGCGCTTCCCTGTTGTTGAGGACGGCCAGAAGCTGCTTGGCATCCTGTCCGTCGCCGATGTAGCCCCCGACTTTAAGGCGTACTTTGACGGGATCTTCCATGAACTTGTCGAATGGCGGCATGGGCCAAAGGGCCAGCACAGCGGATGGGAGGGTACCTGCACCCACTAGTGTCGTGTCTCAATAACACCTTTACAGTCCGTTCGTGGTGAGCTTATCGAACCATGAGCGGACAGGGGTGGAATGCTGAACCCTTCGACAGGCTCAGAGTGACCGGCGAAATAAAGAAGCGTTAGACACACTACACCGACCCCGAGGGATTGGGGAAAAGCAGCTACTAGTGATAAGCTGTCAGTTCAGCTTGTTGCTGGTAGCTATTTTTTTGGAAGGACACCCTATACGATACGGCCGTACGACGACCCACGAACTCCCCATTTGTTCGCAAAGGGGGGCCACGGGGGCAGGGTGTTGTCGGGTTACGCTGCGCTAACCCGACCTACGGCTGACGGCTGAGCGCTGATCGCTGATGGCTATGTGTTGAGGAGCCCAAGATTACACTGGGCATCATACTCAAGGAGCCGCTGCATGGTGGCGAAATCCTCCGGGGGCAGCACGTCCGGCAAGTGGTGGAGGCAGAGGGGGCTTCGGTCGGCTACGATCTTCCCCTCAACAACGTCAGCCAGATAAAAGAGGTGAGCCCCGGTGCCGGCATCAAATACGGTCCTGACCCGGCACTCCAGATAGCCGACAGTCCCTGATAGGATGGGGCTGCCGGTCACCCCGCGCTCAAAGGGGAGGGTCACAAATTTATCCATTTCCCGGCCGGACCGAAAGCCGAAGTGAGTGACTAACGGCCATTGATCTTTCCCGAGCAGGTTCAGCGCAAATCGTTGGCTCTTCTCAATCAGTTCGCGGGTAAATGTCGTCCGGCCGACCCCGACCAGAATGCGGGGAAGTTGTGGTACGATTGTCGCCGGCACTACCCAACACACAATCTGGCCACTGCGTCGGTCCTGGTGGGCCGCCGTCAGGACAAAGATCTCGAAATCCAGCTTCCCCAGCACCGCCGCAATATTATTTTTGTCCATGGGCACCTCCTTAGGTCTTCGTAAGAGCGGGATGCGCTGGCTGACTCTAGCACACGCCCTGTCAAGGGCCAAGTTTGTATCTTGTGGGCTACAATCTGAGTGTGATGGTATGGGTCGGGACCATCGCCATGGCTGGGAGAGACCGGTGTTGTCATGATCGTCTATGATGAACTTTTTATCGTCGCCGTTCGTTTTCAAGAGGTGAAGGCGTGATTCCAGGGGAACGCCGGACTTCAGAGGTGACAGGATTCGAGGAGGTGGCGGTTCCGCATCTCCCGTTGTTGTATCGCGTCGCCTATCGTCTGACCGGACAACGGGCCGATGCCGAAGATCTGGTTCAGGAGACGCTCTTTAAGGCCTTTCGGTCGTTCTATCAGTTTCAGGAAGGGACCAACTGCAAGGCTTGGTTGCTGACGATCCTCCGACATACGCATTTAGACCATGTGCGGAAGACGGCGAAGGAGCCGCCGACCGAGCCTTGGGATGAGGTGGAGCCCCTCGTTGACGGCTCTCAACTCTCCGTTGAGCAGATCGAACTCGCCTTCGAAAAGGCGCTCCCGACCGAGGTCGAGCAAGCGTTGCTGGCCCTACCGCCCCAGCAGCGGTTAAGCGTCATTCTGGCTGATCTGGAAGAGATGCGCTACGAGGAGATCGCCAAGGTGCTCGACTGCCCCGTTGGAACAGTGCGATCTCGGCTCCACCACGGAAGGGCGCTGCTTCGCCGGGGCCTGTGGGAATTCGCAAAGGCACGCGGATACATCAAGCTGTAGGGAGAAGCATGATGGAATGTCAGGAGATTCGGGTTTATCTATCTGCCTCTATTGATGACGCCCTCACTGCGGACGAACAGGAGACAGTTGCGCGGCATCTGAGCGCCTGCGAGCGCTGTTCAACGTTTCTTGCGCTGGAGCTCAGGACCAAGCGTCTTCTGCGGGAACAGCTCCCCCAGCCTCAGGTCCCTTCAGGCCTCCGCGAGAGGATCATTCAGGGCATTACCGAAACCGAACCCCTGAAGCTGGAAGAACGATGGTGTTTCCCGTTATGGCTTCGCAGGCCGGCACCGATCCTGGCGATGGCCTGCGCATTCGTCCTGCTCCTTGCGCTTACGATCTTTTACACTACCCCTCGCTCGACCCACGCCTCACCCTTCGTCAGAGATTCCGTGGAGGGCCACGTGAAATGCCTGCTTGGCGAGCAGACTATGGACGCCAAGTTCGCCACCCCGGAAGAGCTAACCCGCTGGTTTCAGGAGAGACTGAACGTTTCCGTTCGCCTCCCACGTTTCAGCCGTCAGGAACAGCGTCAGTTGTGGGAAGGACGGATAAGCCTCATGGGGGGCGGAAGGGCCGGCCAGCTTTTTTACCGTTGGAAG
>DATMXF010000230.1:0-7087 GCA_035561835.1 Patescibacteria group bacterium | reverse complement strand
GTGACGCTCATCGCGATGATGAAAAAATTCACTCGAGGAGGCGTAGGCGCTTGGCTTGCGGAAAGGCCTCTTCGCATCTGGTGGCTTCCGTGTCTGCTGCTTATGCATTACAGTATGGTCAGTGCAGCGGTCAACCAGTGGGGTTTCAATTTCTTTGCGCTGTTAGCCGTCTATTTTGGATTACCGACATTGCTGCTCTACTTGACCGGACCAAAATCCGGCGATACACTTACCGGGCGCGACCTGGCAATTAATCTTGCCGTGGTGTTGTGGATCTGGTTACTGATTGAGTTGAAGATCGTGAATACAAATTGGCTTCGCGTGCAGTTCGGCAGCGCCAAGCCGACCGCTCTACCGTTGGGCGTGTATGGGGCTATCATTTATGCGCTTGTTGTCCTTTCCGGGTGGAGAAGATTTGACCTGAAGTGCGATCTATCTGTGAAAAAGTCCGATCTGCTCCCGACGGCGGCAACCTTCGGGGTTCTCAGCATCACGCTGTTGTTGATTACGCTCTCTACCGGGCTGACTACACTGGGAATCGCCAAGGTGGTGAGACTCAATCCTCTTGGAGTGCCGCTGATCGTCGCCGTACCGATCGCGGTGTTGATAGCTGTTCCGATGATCTTTGTGAGCATCGGAGTAGTTGAAGAAATACTGTTTCGCGACGCGATTCAGAATCTTCTTCGGCATCGTCTTGGGCCGATCTGTGCGCTGGTTGTTGCGTCTATCGTGTTTGGGTTGGCGCATGTGAATAAGAGAGCATTAGGATTTGACGTACCGAACTGGCCATACGCCGGGGTGGCTGCTATCGCCGGTTTCGGATATGGGTTTGTGTTCTGGAAGACGAACTCTGTCATCGCATCCGCAACAGTCCATGCCATGGTCGATGCGATGTGGGTCCTCTTTCTGAGGGGCGGGAAGTGAGCGCCCGATGCGTGCAGGAAGCGACGCGGTTACCGGGGAGGGGGTGATTCGCGAGGGAAGAAAGGGCGCGTGAGCAATGGTGTCCAATAGTGTTCAGCGGTAGACCTGAACCTCGAAGAGGGAAAAGGAGTCTGACATGATGAATTGGCGAGGGATAGGGATCATTGTTTTGGTGGGCAGTCTCGTTGTTCTGAGCGCCAACATCACATGGGCCCAGGTTGTCCCGGAACGGTCGGCAGCCGTGAGGCAGATGGCCGATCAGGTGAAGGCTTTCACGCAACGTATGCCCGAATCCGCGCGAAACATGCTCTCAAGTGGCGCTCTCAACCTGATTAATCTGGCCGAGCGGTGGGACCGGATCGAATCGCACCTGCGGCCGGCGCGGCCGGCGTCCCGTCCCTCGGACCGACCGAACCTGCCGCCCGGCGTGGAAGAGGCGTTGGCGGATCGGATCCTGGCGCCGAAGCAGGTCTCAAACCCGGCCGTTGACGTATCGTCCTCTCGCCTCGGAGGGTTTACCCAGAGTGAAACCTCAACCGCCTGGTGTGGCAACAATGTGGTGGTCGGCTTTAATGACTCGGGAAGTTTCGTCGAGACCTTTCCTGTGCCGGGTATCGGCCTGAGTTTCAACGGGGTCGCCCGCTCCACCAACAAAGGGGGTTCGTTCACCGACTTGGGCTACCTGAATCCCGGGCCGACCATTTCCGATTTTCTCTCAGGAGACCCGGTCGTAGTGTGTAGCGATCCGAACACTTTTTACTACGCGTCGCTCTTCGTCAGGTCATTAACAAGCGACATCTCGGTCTCGAAGTCGATTGACGGAGGGGCGACCTTCGGTAATCCGGTCTCGGCGGCGAGTAAGAGTAAAGCGTCGCATTTCCTGGACAAAGAGTGGATGGCCGTAGACCCCACAAACCCGAACCGACTCTTCGTGACCTATACCGACTTCGATTTCTCCGGCGTATGTGGATTTGACACTGGCGACCCCATCTTGAGGACTGCCATCGAACTGGTCCGCTCGACCGATGGAGGGGTAAGCTGGGGCCCTCCTGTGGTGATCAGTGAGGTCTGCGATCCGGCCGGGGTTCAGGGGTCGCAGGTAGCAGTCGGCCCTGGCGGAGAGGTCTATGTCGCCTGGGAGGCGTTTGCGCCGTCTGGCGCGAGCGAGATCGACATTCGGAAGTCCACGGATAATGGATCAACGTTCGGGCCTGTGGTGAAGGTGAACGATACGATTTGTGCAGGCAACTGCTCGGTTCTCCAGGGCAACTTCCGCGCCTCTGAATTCCCCACGCTGGCGGTAGACCGGTCGGGGAGTTCTACGAACGGCTATGTCTATATCGCCTGGAATGATGGAAGGAACCTGACGGTGCCGGACTTTTTGGTAGTGGCTTACGGGTATACCGACATCCTGTTCAGCCGCTCGACGGATGGCGGCGCCACCTGGTCGGCTCCCGTTCGGGTCAATAATAACCCGGAGCCGCTGTCTTCCGGCCTCGGAACCGACCAGTATCAGCCGGGGATGGCTGTGGATAAGAAGGGGAAGATCGGTGTCTGTTTCTACGATCGACGCCGCGACTCCAACAACTTTCTCATCGATTGGGAATGTGCCTCCTCTAAGGATGCTGGGGCCAGTTGGAGCAATAAGAAGATTACCAAGACAAATTTCCCGGCGGTTCCGAGCCAAGATTTGTTGATAAATCCCAGATATATGGGGGATTACGACGGCCTGGCCAGTGATTTTACCAAAACGAACAGCGGCTTTGTCGGCGCCTGGGGGGATAACTCTCGTGGCAACCCGGATATCAAGGCCGGGAAGTTTTAAGGGTTGGCTTGACAGGAGGCCATGACGGCGGCGAGAATGCCGGCTTCAAGCTCGCCGGTTGAGGGGAGAGGCCACCATGGTGAGGGCCGCATAAGGCGCAGATCGCTCTCACCGTAGCCAAGGATTCTTGCCGCAGCTCGAACTCGAGTCCCCCCGTGTTCGCTGGGGGAAAGAGCGATGGTAAGCCGGTACATCCCCTTCGTCCACCGGATTGCTGCGCCCGCGCGGTTGGTGGCGGCAATCCGGTGGAGTGTTTCCGCATTGACCGGCCGTAACCTCGTCATAATCACACCCTGTTCTTCATCAATACGGCTAATCGGTTCTCCTTGACCGGTAAGGACCCCCTGAACGCAACGAAACGCAGACGGGAGGGGGCGATCCAGATCGATCGTCAACTCGGTGGAGGCCAAGGTTAACAGGAGTAGAAGTCCTACCATCTTACACGACTCTTCGCCATTGCCGTTGTGTGAATCTTCTTTCTTCTCTCAAGATTAATGCGTTCCGGTTGTGAAGTCAAATCCGCCGGGTCCGGACTTCCCCGTCACTTGATAATCATGTCGTGTGTTAAGATACTGTTTCTCTCGCTCATTTCTGCCGTTCTCTGAAGGCAAGACCAGGCTGAGGGGGAGCGTGGGTGAAACGGGACCGAGCACCGTATTAGGGGCGCAAGACGCCGAATGGCGACAGGAGATTGACGGCGTACGACGTCCGCTTGTACCGCTGGTCGTCGCGTTTCTCCTGGGCATCGTGGCCGCTCGCCTGCTGCCGCTACCGCCGCTTGTCTGGTTGCTCGCCGGACTTGGAGCCGCCGGCTTCGCCCTGCTGAGCGCCATGTACTGCCGGCTTCGCATTGCCGTCGCCTGCCTTCTACTTCTGTTCTTTTCCCTCGGTGCGGGTCGCCTCGGGGTCGAGCCCTACCTCCTTCCGCCGCATCATATTGATCATTTGGCCGAAGAGGTCCTGGAGCAGCCGCTCCTGATTGAGGGGGTCGTCGTCTCCCCAAACGATTCCCCGGTTGTCGATGCCGGAGGAGTCGAGAACGAAGGGGGGCGGATCCGGATTCTTCTCGACCTGCGAACCCTCTGGCTGGAGGGGCAGGAGATCGAGGTCACCGGGCGCGCGCGTCTGACCCTTCTCAATCCTGAGATCGTCCCTACCTATGGGGAACGGATTCGCGGGCAGTTCAAGCTTCGCCGACCACGAGGTTACCTGAATCCCGGCGGGTTCGACTATCCCCTCTACCTCAGAACCCAGGGTGTGACCCTCGAAGGGTGGGCGGGCGACGCCTCTTCTATTGAACGGCGAGGAACAGGTGGGGGGAGCGGGCCGCTGGCCGTGACCTATGCGCTCCGCGATCGACTGATTCAAGCGGTGAACGGCCTACTGCCGCCCGAGCAGGCCTCCCTTCTCATTGCCATGACACTCGGTGAGCGGACCGGCATTCCGAGGCAAATCACCGAGGCGTTTACAAGGTCCGGTACGTATCACATTCTGGCCATTTCCGGTCTGAACGTCAGCCTCCTCGCCGGTGCGCTGTTTTTTCTGTTGAAGGCAGTCCGTATCCCGTTGCGCCTGAGCGCGCTGCTCTCAATGGGCCTCATCACTTTTTATGCGGCCCTCGCAGGCGGGAGCACATCTGTCGTCAGGGCGGCGGTAATGGCTGATGTCTACCTGCTGGGACTGGTCCTTGATCGGGAGGCGGATTCACTCAATACCCTCGCCCTCTCCGCCCTCGGGCTCCTCCTCTGGCAACCATTGTTTCTGTTCGATGTCGGGTTTCAGCTTACCTTCGTCGCCACCGGGGCGATCGTGGTAGCGGTCAATCGGCTGCCGTCGGCTGCACTGCCGGTGCCTTGGCGATGGGTTGCTACACCGCTGGTATTGTCGATTGCAGCTTTCCTTGGGACCGCCCCGATCCTCGTCTCGACCTTCCATCGGCTCTCGCTTATCGGCATCCTGGCCAACCTCCCGATTGTGCCTTTGAGCGGTCTGCTGACAGGAGCAGGGATGCTGTTTGCCGTATTGGCGACGGTCGTCCCACACTCTCTCGGATGGTTTGTCGCACTCATCGGATGGCTGATCGATCTCCTGGTCAACATTGCCGGCTGGTTTGCGCGGCTGCCTTTTGCCTCGGTCCAGCTTTTTTCTCCGTCCCTACCGATGATGATCTGTTACTACGTGGGTCTGGGAGCGGCAATAGCGGCCATGGGACGCCGGTGGCTCCGATATACCGCGTACGCAGCCGCCGTTGCCTGTGTCGTTCTGATCGGCGTCCGCCTGCTGCCTATTTTTCAGAACGGCCCGCTACGGATGACCGTACTCGACGTCGGGCAAGGCGACGCAATTGTCCTGGAACTTCCCGGAAAGCGGACCATTCTCATCGACGGCGGCGGCCTGTTCGATGATCGGTTTGATATCGGCGAGCAGGTGGTGGCCCCGTTCCTGCTGTCCCGATGGATCGGCCACGTGGACCTCGTGGTCCTCACCCACCCGCATCCGGATCACCTGAACGGCCTGCAGGCCGTCCTCCGTCACTTTCCGGTGAACGAAGTCTGGGATAGCGGCCAACGGACTGCTATGCCGACCTACCTCTGGCTTGAAGAGGTGCTGCGCGATAGACGGATCCCGCATAAGATCCTGCAGGACGGGTATCGGACATCCGAGTTTGCTCCGGTGCAGATTGCGGTGTTACACCCATCGAACGCAATGCTCTACGGCTCGCCCCGTGGCCACTTCTCTGATGTGAACAGTAACTCGCTGGTCCTGAGCGTGAAGTACGGTAAGGTGACACTGCTCTTGCCGGGTGATATCGAAGAGGAGGCGGAGCGCCTACTGCTTGAGCAGGGAACGGATCTGCAGGCGCAGGTGCTGAAGGTGCCGCACCACGGCGGTCGAACCAGCAGCAGTGAGCCGTTCCTCACCCGCGTCCATCCGAGGGTCGCGGTGGTGTCGGCCGGCTACCGGAACCGCTTCCGGCATCCGCATCAGGAGACGTTGGATCGATACCGTACAAACGGCATTCATCTGTACAGGACCGACCTGGACGGCGCAGTGACCGTCTCGAGTGACGGTAACACCGTCGACGTGACGACCTTTCGGCAGTCCGATCGGCACTTCTGGCAGGGTGGATGGTAGTAATGCGCAATAAAGCGGTGCAGGTCGGGTTAGCGCAAGCGTAACCCGACATGCTCCTGCGAGCCGTCGGGTTACGGCCTTAACGGCCTAACCCGACCTACGATGCTTCCTCTTCCTCGGATACCCTGCATGGACCCGCCGTCGTTCCCTTCACCTGCCTGATCGCCTATGTCTAGGTCTCGGCGCCGCCGTCGGCATCCCCGGTTTCGCGGCCAACGTGACGCCTTCCTTATACTACTCGCTTGGTTGTGAGGTCGCGGAAGGCCGGAAAAATGGCCGGTGAAAGCGTTTGACAACGGGGTGGGCGTATGTTAAGAGACCGGCATGACCGCTATTCGGCCGCCAAAGATCTACACCGTCAGCGACTTGACTGCCGAGATTCGCGCCCTCCTTGAGGATTCATTCTCCGGAATCTGGGTGCAGGGGGAGCTGTCCAATGTTCACCAACACTCCTCCGGGCATATGTACTTCAGCCTCAAAGATGAGGAGAGTCAGGTCCGCATGGTCATGTTCCGAATGCAAAACCGGCAGCTCAGGTTCCAGCCAAAGGATGGGCTGGCGGTCTTGGTATACGGTGAGCTTAGTGTCTATGAGCGCCGCGGTGAATATCAGATCGTCGCGGAGTATATGGAACCGAAGGGCCTGGGGGCCCTGCAATTGGCATTCGAACAGCTCAAGGAGAGGCTGCGGGCGGAGGGGCTGTTTGACGACGCTCGAAAGCGGCCGATTCCTTTGTTGCCGAGGCGGATTGGGGTGATCACGTCGCCGACAGGAGCGGCCATTCACGATATCCTCCATGTGCTCCGACGGCGGTTCGCCGGCGTCGACGTGCTGATCTATCCCGTGGCGGTTCAAGGTGATCAGGCGGCCCCGGAGATCGTCGAGGCGCTCGGCGGGTTGAATCGGCGAGGGGGGCTGGACGTCGTGATTGTGGCCAGGGGGGGCGGCTCGATCGAGGACCTGCAGGCCTTCAACGAGGAGACGGTGGCTAGAGCGATCGCTGCGTCCAGGATCCCGGTCATTTCGGCTGTTGGCCATGAGGTCGATTACACCATTGCTGATTTCGTGGCCGACCTTCGGGCCCCCACGCCGTCTGCCGCCGCCGAGTTGGTTATCGCCAAGCAGGACGAGCTGGCGCAGCGGCTTGACGACCTTCACGCGCGAATGACCGGCGTCGTTCGGTCGAGACTACATGGTTTGAGG
>DATMXF010000229.1:0-24281 GCA_035561835.1 Patescibacteria group bacterium | reverse complement strand
ATCTAATATCATAAAAAATTAAACCCTCTCACGGATGGTATAAATGCCGTGAGAGGGTTTTTATTTATTTGAAGGTGTCTTATTGCCGAACCGGAGCCGCTCCTGCGATAATCAGTTCCGTTACGCCGGTGGCGGTGCGGGCGACGACGGCGCGATGGGCGATAGTTTCTCAGCGCCGGCTTCGACGACGGCCGCCGCTTCACTGCTGGCCGCTCGCGATGGCTCAAGCGCTACGACCTTGCCCGCCATCACGTCGTCCAACTCCTCAGCGAATAGGGTTTCGCGTTCGATCAGAGCCTTTGCCACCCGCTGCAGCTTGTCCCGGTTTGCCTCAATCGTCACGCGAGCCACCTGGTAGCACTCGTCGATGATGCGGCGGACCTCCTGGTCGATCTGGTAGGCAATCTCCTCACTGTAGTTTCGGCTGTCAATCATATCACGACCGAGAAAGACCGGCCCGCCCTGTCTGCCCAGGGTAACCGGACCAAGTTTATCCGACATACCGAAACTGGTCACCATTCGGCGAACCATGTTGGTTGCCTGTTCAAAGTCATTTGAGGCTCCGGTAGTGATCTCGCCGAAGATCAGATCCTCGGCGACGCGGCCACCCATGCCGACGCTGACCTCCGCAAGCAGTTCGGAGCGCGTTCGGGTATAGCGGTCCTCCGGTGGAGCTCCCATGACGTAGCCGAGCGCCATCCCGCGCGAGATAATCGTCACCTTATGGGGTGGATCGGCCTTAGGCAGGAGTCTGCGCAGGATGGCATGGCCGGCCTCATGGTAGGCCACCATCTCGCGCTCCTTCGGACTCAAGGCGCGACTACGCCGCAATGGACCCGCAATGACGCGCTCGACAGCCTCATCAAAGTCGACCATGCTGACGCGGTCTTTATCACGCCTGGCCGCCAAAAGCGCCCCTTCATTCACCACGCTGGCCAGATCCGCGCCTGAAAATCCAGGCGTTTGCTTAGCGAGTACGTCGACGTTGACGTCCGGCCCCAGCGGTATCTCGCGCAGGTGTACTTCCAAGATCGCCTTACGGCCCTTGCTGTCCGGGTTATCTACGATGATGCGTCTGTCAAACCGCCCTGGGCGCAGCAGTGCCGGATCCAGGATGTCCGGTCGGTTGGTGGCGGCGATCACAATGATCCCGATATTGGCCTCAAATCCGTCCATAGCCACCAGCAGTTGGTTTAATGTCTGCTCGCGTTCATCGTTGCCGCCGCCGAGGCCGGCCCCGCGGTGGCGGCCCACCGCATCGATCTCGTCGATGAAGACCAGGCAGGGGGCGTTCTTCTTGGCCTGCTCAAACAGGTCGCGGACGCGGCTGGCGCCGACTCCTACGAAGACCTCCACGAACTCAGAGCCGGAAAGCGAGAAGAAGGGCACTCCGGCCTCCCCGGCAACGGCCTTGGCCAGGAGCGTTTTCCCGCAGCCCGGGGGACCTACCAGCAGCAATCCTCTTGGGATCTTGGCGTGTAGCGCCTGATACTTTTGAGGATGTTTTAAAAACTCAATGACCTCCAACAACTCTTCCTTCGGCTCTTCTTCACCGGCGACGTCCGCGAACGTCACCTTGGGCTTGGTTGCGTCGTGCAGCTTGGCCTTTGATTTTCCAAACGCCATGGGACCACCGCCACCCCCCATCTGCGACCGTCGGCTCATCATTACAAACAGGCCAATAATCAGAAGGAAGGGCAGGAAATTGAATAACAGGCTGACCCAGATTGACCCTCCGCTTTGTGGTTCAACCGCAAAGTGGACACCCTTCTTTTTCAACAGCTCTTGTAGAGAACCGGTGGCCTCTTTGCTGTATACAGTCCGAAGGTGCTGTCCTGAAGCGATATGGAAGTAAATGGTGTGGCTGTTTTCGTTGAAGATCGCCGTCCCGGCGAGCTGCCCATTGTCTACTAAGTCAATAAAATCACTGAAAATCACTTGGCTGGAGGCTTTCTTAGGATTCCAATAGAACGGGAGAAAGGCTACGGCCGTGACCACGAGGATCAGGGCGACTACACCCGCAACCTTTAGGTAACGCTTGTTCACGGCAATAACCTCCTTTGTGTTATCCGGACGTACCGAAACCGCGTATCACACATCCGGGACGTGATACAAGAGGGATAACACCTTTGTGGCTGAAAGTCTCTCATACTAATCCCAGCCCACTGACCAGCCCGCCGTTTCTTTCTCATCGGTATATCCACGTTCTGATTCGGAAGCTGACAAGAGGGCCACACTCTACGACCTCTCTGATTTACTCCCGGCGATTATCTGCCTATAGGAACTACGCTCCACGTAGCCAGAATAAAGCGCTCCCACAAGTTTGTCAAGCCTAACTTCTACAGTTTTAGGACAGTCCAACGCTCTGGGAGCTTGCAGAAAGACGTAAGAGGCCGGTCGATACGTTCGGTATCGAGAAGAAAGGGGTACGGTGCGGTGCAGTGGGCGATCAAAATCTTAAGGCGTCGATTGCGTGTATCGCGCGGATCGCGTTTAGGGGCGTGGAGGAGCTCAAAGTTCTGGAGCTGGCGCCTAGATCTGGCCGAATTCCTTCAGGTTTGAAGCGACGACTAAGGTCTCAGATGCCAGAAGGTCGGATTCGGCCATATGCTTCATCACCTTATTCGCTGTTTCCAGGTCCTTTGCTTCCCATTCGAACGCCACATCATATTGGCCGTAGGTGACGTATGCCCACTTCATCCCCTCATAGCAGGTAGCAGGAAGCTCGCTTGTCAATCTGGACCATGCACCCGGCCTCACCTTGGCTAACGTGATGAACTTCATGATGAGATCTCCTCCCCTATTCGATTCAAGACTGTTATGTTAGTTGGCAGATTACCGAAGCTCACCAGGCGCATAGTTCGTATGGGAAAGCACCTGGTGAGCTTCGGGAGAACCTGCCGTCAATCCCTAAATTAGAACTTGAATACCGCCTCGGCGATCCCCTGATGGGTCAACTCGCCTTGCGTATTGTTGCTCACCCCGAAGAAGTTGCGCCCCGGCGTGACGTCGGTAAGAACGTAGTTGGCACGCACGAAGATATTGGGGTTGACATACCAGGTTGCGCCCATGGTGCCGACACGCACCCTCAAGTTGTCCTCTGTAGTGCCGGCAGCCGGGGTGAATTTGCCTTTGGTGTCCTCGACTCGCAGGTGTTCGTAGCGGCCGTTGACCAGCAGGCCCTTCAGCTTGTTGCCGAAGACCCAGTAGCCGATCGTCCCATAGCCACCCATCATGCGGAGGTCCTCGAGATTTGAGCCGCCTGCGCCCACTCCGTCGCGCTCCTGAGAGGCATAGTGGAACTCACCCGTGAGGATAATGGGGTAGAGGTCATACACAAAGTCGGCGCCGGTCGTGGTGCGGTCGCCGTTGATCCGGAAGCCGTTCATGCTCGTGCCGTTACCGTCACCCCCAAAGAGGTCGCCCAACACGCTGGTCGGGTTGAAGCGGTGGTAGTTGGTGCCGGCGACGGGATTCGTCGCAAGGTCGCGAGCGCCACCCCTCTTATTATTAAAGGTACGGAAATCGGCATTCGCACCGACGGTGAGATTTCCGATCGGCATCGGGGGCGCAATGGTGATTCGACCGGTATACTCCTTATCGCCGTCGTTGTCGGTGGTGCACTGATCGACCCGGCCGCAACCGTTATAGACACCCACGCTATAGGAGATGGGCAGCATGTCGATCAGTTTCGAACTGCCGAAGAGCATGAGGCCCATCTGCAGGTCCGGGGACAGCGCCCTGGTGACAAACGACCGCTGAGCGGCGAAGTACAGGTCCTGAGGGACCGAGCCGTTCTCGAGCGCGTACTGATCCCTGAACTGCCCCACCTTTACCCTCAACCAAGGGGCATACGTGTAGTGACCAAAAGCCGCCTCGATTCGTGTGGTGCTGGAGGGTCCGCTCCCCTTGGTATCAGTGGGGCCGACGAACTCCGGGTTGATGTGGAGACCAAAGTCCTTGAAGAGCTGAACGTCAAAGTGGAGCCGAACGCGGTGCAGCTTCAACGTGCTGGGCCTGTGCCGATTGATGGCCGCTGTCTTGTCTGATGCGCCCTCGACATCCTCTTCATTTCGCGATGCCTCGACTTGCGCCAAGGTCTGCACGTACCCGCCGATGCTCAATCGGTGCTGACCATCGGCCGACTTCAAGTAGAACCCCTTCCCTGGCCAGGGGTCAAACCCGACTTGCCAATTGGATGCCGCGGCCTCTGCAGCCTTCTTTTCTACCTCCATCACGCGCCTGGTTACATCTTCCTGTTGCGCGGACCGCTCCTGCCGCAGCCGTTGCATCTCCTGCTGCAACTGCTGCAGTGACTTCTGCTGCGCGTCAAAGGCCTGCTCGAGATCCGTGAGCTTGTCGGCCCACGCTCCAACCGGGGCGAGCAGCAAGGCACTGCCCACAACGACACCACGAATCCACCACCCTCTTTGAGCCATGATCCCCCTCCCTCTGCTCTTTAGGTTAACCACGGCGCTCCCGAATTCGGAGCGCTTTGCTGATGCGGGGCGCTGACGTAACCCCGCCGCGATGAGACCATCTCTTTGGTGTACGCGGGCTTCCTAACCTCCGTGCGGACTTGCAGTGGGGCCTTAGACCTTAGGATGGGCGTCAATATCGCACAGCCCGCTCCGACTGTCAAGCGTTTTCTTCAGCCTGCCGGGGCTCGCGGCTGCGCCTCCGGCAAGCAAGATGGAATATGCCTTGCCGGAGGTGACGGTCGCGCGGAGCGGCGACACCGTACCCGTCAGAAGCCTGACCGCCTTACCCGTGCTGATCGGATCGAGTGTACCAGGCATCGGGTCAGCCTTGCAGATGCGTGCGGATTTGTGCCCCTTTTTTTCGACTTGACAGGTCGCGATGAGGACTTTATATTGAATCCATGGCGCATTCAGGCAACGGGCCGAAACGTTCGGTGCGAATCCCAGGGGCAGGCCTGCGGCGTGATGGCGGTGTCCGGACAGGCGAGGCAGTGGACTACCTTATAGACGACGAGGAAAACGAGCATCGGCTTACACCTGCAGTTGAGGAAAAGGATTCGCGAAGCGAGCCGGAAAGCGTACAGCCTACGGAACCACGCGAAGCTGCCTTCAAGCTTTTCGCGGAGACGGCCGACGGTGTGTTTGTCAGTGCGCCGACTGGAGAGATTCTGTTCTGCAACCGGGCCGCTGAAACTATCCTGGAAGCTTCTGCGCAACAAGTGGTCGGACAGCAATGCCGTGAGTTCTTCAACGGCCGTGATAGTAATGGCAATCAGCTTTGCCAGTGGCCTTGCCCACTGAAAATGACGTTGAGCCGCGGCGATCTGATCCAGCATTTCGAGATGGCTACTCGGACGAGGACGGGTAAACCGCTGTGGATCGACGTGAGCTGTGTTGCTCTTCCCTGTGAGGATAACCAGCCCCCGACAGTTGTTCATCTCTTCCGTGATGTCACCTCGGCGCACCAGCTTGAGGTGCTCGTTCGCCAACAACTGGCTCAGACTCAGCTTACGGCGAGTGAGAAGACCGTATCTCCTGTCGGTGACTTAACTCGGCGGGAGTTGCAGGTTGTTACCCTGATGCGGACCGGCGCAACGACGGCGGCTATCGCGGAGCAGCTTTTCATCAGTAAAACTACAGTGAGAAACCACATCCAGAACATCTTCAGTAAGCTCAAGGTCCACACACGACTGGAGGCTGTCGCCTACGTGAACGAGATTGCGCGGCGTGAGCCTGCGGCTCACGCGGAGGCAGGACAGGCGCCAGGGGCTACGAAGGAGCCCCACAAGGCAGCGTGATAGGCGCGGACGAAACGATTCATTCAAATATAGTATAGTAAGGATCAGTTCTTCTGTGGATCATAATGCTGTTCTGGAGAACGTAGTTTTGGTAAGCGCCATGCCATGGACCGACCACCAGATCGTTGGATTACCGCGTGACCGAATAAACACTGTTTGATATGTTTTGTCCTCATCGAGTCTCCGGATCTTGGCTAAGACCTCAGCGAGTGGTGCATATGCATCACCATATTGAGTCAATCGCAGGATTTACGAGTCTCACAGAGCATAGTAAATAGTATAGTACATATGCATCGCGGATTGATTCATTCGCAGGATTTACAAAGCCTACAGGGGATCGCAAGATTGGCGCAGAGGAGGCGTTCCCCATGGACCGTATGATGAGAATCGATAAGCAGTGTAGCGGGGCACCGCCTGTTCGAACAGGCGGTTGCCGTCTCACCCGCGCTCTGCGGACTGTTCGCGAAGCGCGTGCGCCCCCGGTGGATGGGATCATCCCAACTCAAGACGGCACGGTAATAACAATGCAAGGTGGTCACCTCAAATGAGGTCGAGCCACGGGAGGTAACAATGAGTCCGAATCCCAGCGGAACTGCGGCAAAGGGCAAGAACGAGAGGACATTTGCACAAGTACTACTCATCAAGAAGTATTGGTGGCTTCATGCTTTGATCGTCACTGCAATCAGCGTTATCGGATTGATTGCGCTTGGCGTCTGGACCTACGCCGGCGCTCCCCCTCTGGTTAATTTCGTATCGGCGAAGAGCGGGGAAGTCGTTATTCCTGAGTATTCCATGAATCGTGGAAAGCAGGTGTTTCATCTGAAGGGTCTGATGCTCTACGGATCCTTCTGGGGTGACGGCGCAGAGCGCGGACCGGATTTCACCGCAGAAGCTCTGCATCGAACCTTCGTCTCCATGGGCAAGCACTATGAGATGCAGATCGAGAAAGAGCAGGGCCGCCCCGCAACCCAGGACGAGAAGGACGGGATCGCGGGAAAGGTCAAGCGAGAGATTCATCAGAACGGTTATGACGCAGCCGCAGGCGTCATCCGCCTGAACGACGCCCAGATCTTTGCATATAATGAATTGGTCGATCATTACACTAAGATGTTCACCGATCCCACCTATGAAGAGGCATTCCAGAAGGGTCGGATCAAGAGCTACATCAGCAACCCGGAGGACATCAAGGGATTGGCGGGTTACTTCTTCTGGGGCGGCTGGGTAGCCGGCGCGAATCGACCGGGCGAGATCTACAGCTATACCCATAACTGGCCGTATGATCCTGACGCCGGCAACCTCCCGACGTACGCGACGTACATCTGGAGCTTCCTCTCGATCCTCGTGCTGTTCGCTGGCACCATGCTGGTCCTGTACGTCTACGGCGAAATGAAGTCCCTGCCCGGCGAGCCGTTCAACGGGCGCGATTGGTCGCTCACCACGGTCGACCTTGAAAACAAGGGCGATGCCTACGTTCGACCGACCCAGCGCGCCACCTATAAGTTCTTTGCCTTCGCTGTCATCCTGTTCCTGGTGCAGGTACTGGCCGGTATCCTGGGCGCCGAGGATTTCGTCGGCGGTGGACCTGGTGAAACGATCTTGGGCGCGTTCGGACTCGTCATCCCCTTCAGCGTCGTCCGAAGCTATCATGCTATCGTCCAGATCTACTGGTTCTTCATGGCCTGGGTCGGCTACACCCTCTTCTTCCTGCCCCGAATTTCGAAGGTACCAAGCGGGCAGCGGTTCCTGATCAACCTGCTCTTTGCGCTGTGCGTGCTCGTCGGCGCCGGTGCGCTGTTTGGGATTTATGCCGGCCACACCGGTATGCTGACCGACGACATGGCCTACTGGTTCGGCAGCCAGGGCTGGGAGTTCCTGGAGCTGGGCCGCTTCTGGCACATCCTGATGCTGTCCTCGTTCTGTCTGTGGGTCTACATCATCTTCCGCGCCGTCAAGCCCTGGATCACCAGCCAGAACCTCTGGTCGGTACCGGCTTGGCTGTTCTACGGCAGCGGGATCATGGTGCTGTTCCTGTTCTTTGGGATGTTCATGACCCCGTCACAGAACTTCGCCATCTCCGACTACTGGCGGTGGATGAACATCCATATGTGGGTTGAGGTCACCTTCGAGGTCTTCACTACCTGTATCGTTGGGTACATGCTGGTGCAGATGGGTCTGGTCAACCGGGCCATGGCCGAGCGGGTTATCTTCCTGGCCGTCATGATGTTCCTGGTGACCGCCCTGATCGGGATCTCCCACAACTTCTACTGGATCGCCAAGCCGACAGGAATCATCGCACTGGGTAGCGTCTTCTCCACCATGCAGGTGCTGCCGCTGCTGTTGATCACCCTGGATGCCTGGAAGATGCGGACGGAGCGGACCAAGGCCCATGAGCACCTTTCTGAGGGCAAGCAGCGCTTCGTGATGGACGGCGTCTGGACGTTCATCCTCGCCGTCAACTTCTGGAACATCTTCGGTGCCGGCGTCATGGGCTCGTTGATCAACCTGCCCATCGTCAACTACTATGAGCACGGCACCTATCTCACCAACAACCATGCCCATGGCGCCATGTTCGGCGTCAAGGGTAACATCGCCATCGCCGGTATGCTGTTTGCCTGCCAGCACCTGTTCCAGCGCTCTGCCTGGAATGAGAAGCTGATCAAGACTGTCTTCTGGTCCCTGCAGGCCGGCATCGTGATGATGATGCTCATGGATATGTTCCCGGTTGGTCTGTATCAGCTCGCCCACATCTTCCAGTATGGGTTCTGGTATGGCCGCCAGCAGTCGTTCGTCACCAACGAGGTATGGCACACGCTGACTTGGCTTCGGTCAATCGGCGGCGCGATCTTCCTCTTCGGTGGTGTTGTGCCTCTGTGTTGGTTCATTCTGTCGAGGGCTGGACGGATGGTCCGCGAAGCTGCCGTTGTTGAAGAGGGCGAGTGGACGATCTACGACAGAGAGAAGGCGAAGGAGCGAGAGGCTTGGGCCGCTTCTGATGAGGCCTTCTAGTCTAACGATCTAGGTCAGTACCTAAGTAACACGCACTTCGACACCCCGCGACATAACAGAGATGTTATGCTGCGGGGTGTCGTTTTTTGTGCGGCCAGCCGTTCCTCTGAGGCTGGCCGTCCCCCACGCAAACCACCTGACTGACGCGATCAGCGCGACTGCTTTTGCTATCTCTGACGTGTACGCGTCCCCCCCATCGACCCCATTTCTAGGTCCTTCCATATTCATGCTTGCCTCAGGGGGAGCTTTGCGCTATATTGTATATTAGTAGAACAGGGTTCTACTAATAATAACGAACGATGGTGCTCTGGCGCAGTTTATCGGTTACTCAAAAAGATGAAGAAGAACTTCGGCCCCGCGGGCAGACGCCCGGGGCGTTCTGTCTCTGGCAGTGAGTAGCCGTCTCTAAGGCCGGCAAGCGTGAAAAATGTTCACCGGCCGGGTAATCCTCCTGGACGACTAATGCATTTGCATTGAAAATTAAGTTGATCATCTGATTTACAGGCCCTGCTGGAGAGCCTACGCTTTGACTGTAAGCTGATGACCTTGAAAGCAAGGAGGAACGTGCCTCATGAAACTTATGACGTGGGTCGATAAGCTGAGCAAAGGGTTACCGTGTGGTCGGCCAGGCTTCCGGTGGCAAAGCGGCGGTCTGCCTTTTGCTGACCAGGAAGTGCGTGCGCCCCCGAGGCCTTGGGCGATAACGGTACCAAGATGGCAAGATTGTAAGGAGTAGTAAGTAGTGAAAGGAACATGTGGCGACCCAAGTCATGGGTGTGGCCATAGGAGGTAACAATGAAATCTACTGCAAGCGGCGGTATGGGGAAAACTAATAGGACATTCGGGCAAGCATTGCTGATCAAGAAGTATTGGTGGCTTCATGCCCTGATCGTTACCGTTATCAGCGTTATTGGTTTGGTTGCCTTGGGCGTCTGGACTTATACCTCAGCTCCGCCATTGACCAATTATGTGTTGTCAACCACTGGAGAAACCGTCATCCCCGAATGGGAGATCCAGCGTGGAAAACAGATCTTTCACTTGAAGGGCCTGATGACGTATGGCTCTTTCTGGGGCGACGGTGGTGAGCGCGGACCGGATTTCACCGCTGAAGCGCTACACCATACCTATGTATCGATGAGCAAGTTCTACGAAAATGAGATCGCGAAGGAGCGTCCTGTCACTCAAGCCGACCGTGATATGATCTCGGTCAGGGTCAGGCGCGAAATCCATGAGAACGGGTATGATGCGGCTGCCAACATCATCCGTATCAATCCGGCTCAGGTCTTTGCGTATCAGGAGTTGATCACGCACTACACCCGGATGTTTACGGATGCCACCTATGAAGAAGCCTTCATGAAAGGGAGGATCGAAAATCATATCAGCAACACAGCAGATCTCAAGGCCCTAGCAGGCTATTTCTTCTGGGGAGGCTGGGTGTCCGGGGCGAATCGGCCGGGTTTCGACTATACCTACACTCACAACTGGCCGCCCGACCCGATAGTCGGGAATACCCCGACGTTTGAGACCTATCTCTGGAGCTTTATCTCGATCTTTGTGCTGTTCTGCGGTACCATGCTGGTCCTGTACGTGTACGGCGAAATGAAGGCCCTGCCCGGCGAGCCGTTCAATGGGCGGGATTGGTCGCTCACCACGGTCGACCTGGAAAACAAGGGCGACGCTTACGTGCGACCGACACAGCGTGCCACCTATAAGTTCTTTGCCTTCGCTGTCATCCTGTTCCTGGTCCAGGTCCTGGCAGGTATCCTGAGCGCCGAAGATTTCGTCGGTGGTGGACCGGGTAGCGCCCTCGCTACAACAGTGTTAGGGTTTACTATCCCCTTTACCGTCACCCGGGGCTGGCATACCATCGTCCAGATTTACTGGTTCTTTATGGCGTGGGTCGGCTACACCCTCTTCTTCCTGCCCCGCATTTCGAAGGTGCCCAACGGGCAGCGGTTCCTGATCAACCTGCTCTTTACGCTGTGTCTTATCGTAGGCGCCGGCGCGCTGTTTGGCATTTACCTCGGCCACACAGGGTTCTTTAGCGACGACATGGCCTACTGGTTCGGCAGCCAAGGGTGGGAGTTCCTGGAGCTCGGCCGCTTCTGGCACATCCTGATGCTGGCATCGTTCTGTCTGTGGGTCTACATCATCTTCCGCGCCGTAAAGCCCTGGATCACCAGCCAGAACCTCTGGTCGGTGCCGGCTTGGCTGTTCTACGGCAGCGGGATCATGGTGCTGTTCCTGTTCTTCGGGATGTTCATGACCCCGTCGCAGAACTTCGCCATCGCGGACTACTGGCGGTGGATGAACATTCATATGTGGGTTGAGGTGACCTTCGAGGTCTTCACCACCTGTATCGTTGGGTACATGCTGGTGCAGATGGGTCTGGTCAACCGGGCGATGGCCGAGCGGGTTATCTTCCTGGCCGTCATGATGTTCCTGGTGACCGCCCTGATCGGCATCTCCCACAACTTCTACTGGATCGCCAAGCCGACAGGAATCATCGCACTGGGTAGCGTCTTCTCCACCATGCAGGTGCTGCCGCTGCTGTTGATCACCCTGGACGCCTGGAAGATGCGGACGGAGCGGTCGAAGGCCCATGAAAACATTGCCGAGGGCAAGCAGCGCTTCGTGATGGACGGCGTCTGGACGTTCATCCTCGCCGTCAACTTCTGGAACATCTTTGGCGCGGGCGTCTTCGGCTCGTTGATCAACCTGCCCATCGTCAACTACTATGAGCACGGCACCTATCTTACCGGCAACCATGCCCATGCCGCCATGTTCGGCGTCAAGGGTAACATCGCCATCGCCGGTATGCTGTTTGCCTGCCAGCACCTGTTCCAGCGCTCTGCCTGGAATGAGAAGCTGATCAAGGGGATCTTCTGGTCGTTGCAGGTCGGCCTGGTGCTGATGATGATGTTGGACCTGTTCCCTGTCGGTCTGTACCAGGTTTCGACCGTCTTCAAGCAAGGACTTTGGGCTGCCCGAGCACAGGCGCACGTCACGGATAGCGTGTGGATCACCTTGACGTGGATGCGCACGATCGGCGGCGCGATCTTCCTCTTTGGCGGCGTGTTGCCTCTCGCCTATTTCATTCTGTCAAGAGCAGGGCGGATGGTCCGCGAAGCCTCTGTTGTCGAGGAAGGTGAATGGACCATCTACGACAAGGAGAAGGCGAAGGAGCGGGAGACTTGGGCTGCCGGCGACGAGGCCTTCTAATCTGAGGATCTAGGTAGGCACATCACACTTCGTTCTGATACCTCCCAGTCAGTGGTAGCGCTGGCTGGGAGGTATCGTTTTGTAAGCGCGGACGGCCCTTCAACATAAGACGTGATCTCGAACATTACAGACACAGGTTACCCCGTGGACAAGAGGAGGACGATTACGATGCGCAGTTGTTTCTTGCCTCGACTCCGTTACCGGTGGTTATACGTGATGGTGATATTGGTCGTTGTGTGGACCTCTTCCGCGTTCGGCGCGGAGACGAAAAGCGCAGTAAGCGGGCAGTCGAGGTACGATGACACTGGGTGTGCTCGATGCCATGGCGCAAGCGGCAAAGGCAATGGACCGCAGGCGATGGCGTTGTTTTTTATGTTTAAGGTGCCCAACATGGCCGATCCGGCCTATATGCAAACACGGTCTGATGACGTTCTCTTTCGAACTATTAAGCAAGGTAAAGCATCGATGCCTTCGTTTGGGCTAAAACTGACCGATTCCGAGATCAAGGAGCTGGTGGTCTACATCAGAAGCTTTACCAAGACCCCATAATGCCAGGACCGACGGGAGCGGCGCGCTGAATGATGGCGAAGCGTCACAGCAGGCGTGTGTGCCAGGATCGCACTCGATAACGACAGCTATCGTGTCCCCTAAGAGTACTCGAAGCAATCGATGAGTATGCGGTAGTTCGGCGCACTGATCCCGGGAAGGGGGTAATCAACGAAGCGTGCAGGGATGAGGGGAGAGGCCAACCATAACGTACACTCGATGTCAAAGGAGGAGCAACGATGATCTATCACATCATGTGTGAAGTTCAGCCAGGGCAAGAGCAGGCATTGGATGCCTTCTTAATCGGCAAAATGAAAACTTTTTGGCTCGCCAACCAAGGGGTCTCGAGGTTTCACGTCTTTGGCGACCATTTGGCGAATAAGTTGGAGCGAGTCATTACGATTGAGGTGGGCGATTTCAGCAACTTCGATAAAATTTTAGCCCTCGATGAGCGTAAGGCGCTTCGCAGCGAGCTGATGATGTTAGCCTCAAATGTGCAGAGTCGGATTATGGAGGTCATCGAGTAGCTCTCAGAAGCCACAGAATAGCGGCCCCCAGAGAGGGGAGATCGTGGGCGTGGTCACCCGCCTTCAGGCGACGCATGGATCAGCGATATGTGGCGAGGTGACGATGAGCCCCTTTCCCTCTTGAGGGGGGAAGGATGGGGTGGGGGTGAACCAAGTGGTTGTCTTCAGATCACACCCCCACCCTCTCTCCATTCAGAGGATAAGCAGACGCTTCATTTTCGCCACCGGTAAGCTACACAGCAGACACAATAAGGCCTAATGCATCAGCGTGAGTTTTTGGCACGTAGCTTGAGTTGGTGGCTATGAGAGCGAAAGCTGAAGGGTCAAGGAAATGGCAAAACCGCGCCTATGCGATCGGCTTCTGTTTGGGACTTGCGATCCTGGTGTTTACCGTGCTTCCAGTCGGGGAATGGTTTCATGCTAAAGGACCTATGAATACAGGCCACGGCAAGCTTGCCTGCGTGGCTTGCCACAAAAACGCACCGGGCAGCTTCCGCCAGCAGATTCAGGCCAACCTGCGCTATGCCTTTGGGTGGCGCGAAGCGCCCGCCGCCTTCGGACGGCTCCCTGTGGGTAATACGGACTGCATGGCCTGTCACGAGCGGCCCAACGACCGCCACCCGGTCTACCGCTTCCTCGAACCCCGTTTCAGCCAGGTTCGGGAAACGTTGGGCCCCCATCAGTGCGTCTCCTGCCACGCCGAACACCGGGGGAGGCGTGTCACGTTGGCGAAGACAGACTATTGCGTGAACTGCCACAAGGACACCCGGTTAAAGAACGATCCCATCGATGTGCCCCATGCGGACTTGATAGCCCACAAGCAATGGGACTCCTGCCTGGGCTGCCACGACTTCCACGGCAACCACATTATGCAGACCGAGAAATCGGTCGGCAAGCGAACGCCGACAGAGAAAATCCGCGCCTATTTTGATGGCGGGCCCTCTCCTTACGGCACAACTCTCCACTACAAAGCAAAACAGGATGGTCAAGATGGCTAAGCAAAACTTCTGGATCGCCGGCCTGGCGCTGGGCGCCTTAAGCATCTACCTGCTTGTCAGTGCCCCGCCGCCATTGGAAGAGAAGAAGGCTGCCGATGCGGCTATCCCGGTGGAGCGGATGTTTGAGATTCTCAAGGCGGAAAACGACGTAGTTCGAGCGATGTGGACCAAGGAAGTGGTCGGTGCGGGCAAGCAGACCGGTTTGAAGTTCGACGAGCGTTGGCGCGAGGCGGACGTGGAGGCCGGCCCATTGCCGGCGTTGTTCCTGCGCGAGACGGCGAAAAGTCTGGAAAAGAATCCGACGCCGCTCAGTCTGTTCCTGGGTTCTGACTATCCCGTCAACTCGGCGAACCGCTTCGAGGGGTTGCAATTGGAAAAATTCCAGGTAGTCAAGCAAACCCTCAAGCCGCAATTCTTCTTCATGCCCGACATTCAAATGCAGGTCGCCATGTTCAGCGATGTGGCGGTCGTCGAGGGCTGCATCCAATGCCATAACAAGCACGAACAATCACCCAAGCACGACTGGAAGCTCAATGATGTGATGGGCGCGACCACGTGGATGTATCCAAGCGGCAGCGTGTCCATGGACGAGTTACTCCGCACGCTCGCCGCCTTACGCCAAGGCTTCAAGGATGCCTACGAGTCTTATCTTGAAAAGGCGCAGAAATTTGCCAATCCCCCCGCCATTGGCGAACACTGGCCGGCTGAGGGGTATTTCTTACCGAGCTCCGAGGTGTTCATGGGGGAAATCGCCAAGCGCACAGCCCCGCACACCTTGGCGGTGCTCAGCTCACTGGCGAGCAAGCCAAGACCTGGATCAGCAGCGAACAAAGAAGGAGGTGCCCTTGTCATTGCCCGTTAAAAGCTTGGTCTTTATGCAAGGCTTCAACCGACTTAAATCGTTGCTTCCGGACGGCCTGAAGTCCGGTGTACCCGCCAAAGGGTATTTTTGGCTGGGTCTGTTCCTGCTGGTGGCTTTGATTGTCCAGCAATCGATTGGGTGGCAGTGGACCTTATTGACCGGACTGCAAGGCGACAGCACGTATAAACTCGCCACAGGCTTCGGATTGTTTGCGTTTGTTCTTTATCAATGGCGTTTTTCCGTGAAGCGCGCTCAGGGGGAGCAGCGCAATACCGCAACCATGATGGGTCGCCACAAACTTTTCGGCGCTCTGCTTCTGTTATTTTTCTTTGGCCATTCCCAAACCTTGGGATACGGCTATCTCGAAATCCTCAGCCTGACGTTGTTGCTGGCCTTCCTCACCGGCTTGTTCAATTTTCAAATCGTGAAAATCCACAAGCCCTGGTACAGACCGGTGTGGATCAGCGCCCATGTCGGATTATCTATGGCGTTGTTGCTGCTCATGGCGTACCACGTCTACATAAACTATGCTTTTAAGTAGTAGAGATAGGGCTTGCTGTCCGGGAGATCGCCTCGGCAGGTCCTGCGTTTTTCCTCCGTTGATATTGGGCAGAAGGAATGGGCACCCTTCATGAGGAATTCCCGTGCCCGCCACATCCGGAGTGATAGCAGCGTTACTTACCCCAGTCGCGGGGGTAGCGGAAGTCGCGATCAATCGTGCGGGCAGAGATCTTGGCGATAAGGGGCGGGCGGCGCTTGTACTGGGATGCCTGGACCTTGGCGAGAACCGCCCGGACGAACCGCTCGTCGAAGCCGGCAGCAACAATCTCAGGGATTTCGTAACGACGGTCTACCATCAGATTGAGAACCCGATCTACCTCCTCGTAACTAAAGCCAAGCTCCGCCTCGTCGGTCTGTCCAACCCAGAGATCCCCGCTGGGCGCCTTTCGGACGATAGCCTCCGGGATACCCATGTAGCAAGCCAGTTGCCGGACCTGGGTCTTGTACAGATCGCCAAGGGGATTAATGGCGCTGGCCATATCGCCATACAGTGTGCCGTACCCCAGCAGCAGTTCCGTTTTGTTGCTGGTCCCGAGAACCAGGGCCTTCAGCTTGGCCGAATGATCGAAGAGGATCGTCATCCGCTCGCGGGCCATCTTGTTGCCCCGGCGAACGTGATCCGACTCGGGAAACCGTTCGTAATAGGCATCCACCATCGGTGTGATGTCGATGACATCCGATTGGATACGGAGTTGCTTCACGACCAGCTCAGCGTGCTCCCGACTCTCCGGACTGCTGGTTTTGTACGGCATCATGAGGGCCCAGACATTCTCGGCCCCAAGGGCCTTCGCCCCGAGATACGCGGATAGGGCCGAATCGACCCCGCCGGAAAGTCCGACCACGATACGGCTGAAGCCGGCCTTTCGGACTTCATTGACAATAAACCCGGTCAGGATCTTTTGGACGAATTCGCAGTGTAGGGAGGGAGCGCTCACCTGGCCACCTCTCGTTTCACCCGTTCAAGTTCTCGAAGCGTGACATCCAATCGCTCATCTCGAAGCAGAGGATTCGCTATTCTGGCCCGCCGAACCTCTGCCGAGTCGATTTCGGCTATCAGGATCTGCTCGCTGAGATACTCCGCCTTGGCCATCGGTTCGCCGGATGGGGCGATCACCTCTGAGCCGCCCCAGAAGCAGGCCCCATCCTCGTAACCGACCCGATTCGCGTACAGGACATAGCAGGTAAAGAGCTGAGCATAGGCCCGATTAATCGTTTCCCAGGCTCTGGCGTTCGCGAACGTGCGACCTTCCTCCAAACCCCCGCGACCCGGACTGGCAGAGGGCGAGATGATGATCTCCATCCCATCGAGGGAGGCAATACACGCGGCCGAGGGATGCCACATATCCTCGCAGATCAACATCGCAGATCGACCGATGTCCGCTTGAAATGTTCTGATTCGACTGCCCTCCGCGAGATATCGTTGCTCATCGAAGATCCCGTACGTGGGCAAGTAGACCTTCCGGTGGACGTGTCGGATCTCGCCCCTGGAGAGATAGAGGGCGGCATTGTAGAACAGATGTTCTGGCGACTCTTCAACCAGTCCGACCACAAGATCGATACGACGGCTCAAATCCCTGAGTCTGCTGAGAATGGGGCTGGTCAAGGGCAGGGCCACGGATGAGACGATGTCTTTGAGAAAGTATCCGGTCAGACTCAATTCAGGACAGATCAGCAGGCCGGCGCCGCGGCCGATCGCCTCCTCGGCCGTCTTTTCATGCAGGGCAAGATTGCGTTCCAGATCGCCGAGGGCGGGGTTCATCTGGGCAAGAGCGATGATGTATCGACTCATGCGACTGTACTCCGAATGTCAGACAAGGTCAGACTGCGATAGATGGCTTCCATGCCAGGCGATAAAGGGCCGCCTCGTGCCTGATAGACGAACAGAGGGGCAAGGATCTGCAGTCCCGGTCGCCCGTCCCGCCGCGCCTCCACTAAGCTCAGTTCCGCCTCGGCGCCGGGGTAAGAGTGGACCAACCGCAATCTCTTTGGTTCCAGCCGTGTCGCCCTGAGGCTGCTCAGCAGATCGACGAGCCGCGAGGCATGGTAGATCAGGCACGTTCGTCCTTTGGGTGCGAGCAGGTATCGGACGGCCGCAATCGCCTCTTCAAGGGTGGCGGTCAGCTCATGCTTGGCTTGTCGGATCTCCGGATCCGGACTGAGCCGCCCACTGGCCAACTCTCGATATGGCGGGTTACAGAGAACCATATCAAAACCTGCGGCCGGTAGCAGCCCTTTCACCTGACGGAGGTCGCCTTCCATAATCTCGATGCGGCCCTGTAGCCCGTTGAGTTGCACTCCCCGCCTGGCCCGATCGGCCAAGGCGGGCTGGATCTCAAGCCCGGCTATGCGAAGATCCGGATGTCGATGAGCCAGCAGGAAGGCGATCACGCCGTTGCCGCAGCCGAGATCAAGGACCCGGTCGGTCGATCGCGGCGCAGCCCACTGCGCCAGCAATAGCGCATCCACCGAATGACGGAAACCCGTTAAATTCCGGATCACCTTGAGACCAGAGATACCGAGGTCATCCAGAGATTCGCCCATATGAAGCGGCGACTCAGTCTCCCTCTGACTCATTATTCTCGTCATTATGCCGCTACTGTAATACATCACCGGTTAAAAGACAAATGATCGCCGTCAGCGAACAGCGGTCAGCAAAGGAAGCTGAAAGCTGATGGCTGAGCGCTGTTCGCTGCTCGCTCAACACAGATCGACCGGATCGACATCGATGTCGATGCTGGCCTGTCCTGACGGCGGAAGCAGCGCAATCGTTTCTTTGACCCAGTCATGCAGCGTGCTCGGGTCAGGACCTTTGGCGAGGATCTGCCAGCGATAGCGTCCTTTTAATCGATAAACCGGCGCCGGAGCCGGCCCCTCGACGGTAAGGGGCGAAACGGCCCGCTCCAGGAACAGACCGGCGAGTTGCTCAGCTTTTTCTTGTGCCTGCCCCTCGTGTGAAGAGGTGACCAGGAGCAGGACAAGAAAGCCGAAGGGAGGAAGACCGCGCTCCTCTCTGAGCGGCCGCTCAAGTCCGTATAACGCTTCATAATCGTGATTGCGAGCCGCGAGGATGCAATAGTGCTCCGGGTTGTAGGTCTGGACGATGACGTGGCCGGGGCGGTCCCCGCGGCCGGCCCGCCCGGCCACCTGTGTGAGCAGTGCATAGGTCCGCTCTCCGGCTCTGAAATCCGGGATCTGCATAGAGGCGTCCGCGGAGAGGATACCGACTAACGTGATGCCGGGAAAGTCATGTCCTTTCCCGACCATCTGCGTCCCGATAAGAATCTGTGTGCGCCTCTGCTGGACGCCCGTGAGAATCTGCTGGTGCGCGCGCCGTTGCCTGGTGGTGTCGCGATCCATCCTGACGATGGATGCATTCGGGGCGAGGAGTCGAGCAGCGGCTTCGACCTGCTGCGTCCCGTATCCTAACCATCCACACGCAATCCCGCCGCACTGAGGACAATGTTCCGGCGGCCGTTCTCGATAATCGCAGTAGTGGCAGCGCATTCTGGAATCCACCGCATGGTAGATAAGCGAGACACTGCAATGCGGACACCGCAAGGTGAAACCACACTCGCGGCAGAGTAACAACCTGGCGTAGCCTCGGCGATTGATGAACAGCAGGACCTGCTCCCCTTTTGTCAGTGCCTCCTTGATCGCGTCCGCCAGCCGCCTGGAGAAGATAAGCGGTTCGCCTGCTCGCCATGCCTCAGATCTTCCCGTACCCTCCTTTTGTAAGGGGGGGCTGGAGGGATTTCGCGCCTCGCGCCGCGCATCCCGGCCTGAAACATGCCGGGACAGGCGTTCTTCGCGCATATCGATCAGTGTCATCCGAGGCAGCGCCCTGTCCTCCACCCGCTCCGGAAGTCGGAACAGTCGGTAAGCCCCTTCCTTTGCGCGATGAATGCTTTCATAGCTTGGGGTGGCGGAGCCGAGGAGGACGGTAACTCCCAACATCTCTCCTCTGGTCAATGCCACGTCTCTTGCGTGATAGCGCGGCTCATCCTGCTGCTTGTAGGATGCGTCGTGCTCTTCATCGACCACGATGAGGCTAAGGCGGGAGAGGGGAGCGAAGACCGCCGACCGCGTGCCTACGACAATGTCGGCCAGTCCGCGCTTGATGCGACGCCATTGATCCAGCCGCTCGCCGGGTGAGAGAGCGCTGTGCAACAGCGCAACCCGATTGCCGAAGCGGGAGCGGAATCGATCGGCAGTGACAGGAGTCAGGGCGATTTCCGGAACGAGTACCAGCGCCTGCCCTCCCTGTCGTACCACCTCGCCGATGACCCGGAGATAGACCTCGGTTTTCCCGCTCCCCGTTGCGCCATAGAGCAGCGCCGGGAGAAATGCGCGTGACGAGAGTCCCTCCAGGAGTCCGTGAATTGCTGTGTGTTGGGCTGAGTTGGGTTCCGGCCAGGCGCCTGTGACAACAGTCGTCTCGTCCCATGGCGATCGCTCGATCTCCTCCGTAGTGCGGCGGATGACGCCTTTAGCGATAAGACTGCGAATCCCGGAGGCGCCGGCAATGGTGGTAGCCTCTGCGGACGTGAGCGTTACACCGGATTGCAACAGACGATCGAGTAACGAGGCTTGTCGCGGCGCCCGGCGTCGGAGCGCGGCCAACTCGATCTCCGCTGTGGCCCGGTCGACCGCCAGGCTGAGCAAGGGCCGGAAGACAGGCCGAACTGAGGGTAGACGTTCCTGATATTCTATCCTCGCCAGGTTGTGCCTGACAAGCAACCGGATAAGCCGGTCAACCTGTTCGTTCGGCCATCGCCGTTTGAGCGATGCCAGCGACATCCGGCGTTGCGTGTGCAGTGTAGTCAGTATCTGCTGCTGAGAGGGGTCGAGCCATCCAATCTCTTGGGTGAGCTGTTCCCCGCTGACAGCACGCGGAGCCAGGTCCGGCGGCTCGACAAGCTGAACAGTACGGACCGTACTGCGATCGATCCCAGGCGGCAGGGCTGTTCGAATCACCGACCCCCACGACGTCATATAGTAGTCCGCGACCAGGCGCGTCAGGTCCAACATGTGGCGATCCAGAAGCGGCTCGATATCCAGGATTGCGTCGATCGGCTTGATCTCTGAAGTCTGACGGTTGGTCGCTGAACGCCGGTCGCTGAACGTGTCGAGACCGACAATATATCCGGTCACCATGCGAGGGCCGAGCGGGACGAGTGCTCGCTTGCCGATCTCCGCCTGTTGCTGCATGGAGGGTGGGATAGTATACGTCAGGACTCTTCGTGGTGGAACCGGCAGGACGATGTCGGCAAGAACAAGAAGATGATCGGCTTCGGTGGCCATACACGGACTATAGCTGAGACGGCCTTTATCTGTAAAGAACTGTGGTAAGGGCGAGCACCGCCCGGAGACGGCTTTCCGACCGAGGACCGGTGACGGTTATCCGCTACCGGTCCTCGGTCGGCCTGGTGTCTTGCGCCAGATCAGATTGTCCGCCTGATCGCTACAGGCGCTTCTGCCATCTGAGGGCCAGCCTCAAATCTGAGGCGCATGGAGCTGCACTTTGTATTTGATATTTTTCTTCATCTTTGGTGATGCCGCTCCCAAACCGGCTGTCTCCTTGATGGTTGACTCGACGGACCTCGGCGGCTTTGTGGAGGCAAGGCCGAAGAAGAAGGTGCTATCGCCCTGACCCTGGAGACTTCCGACGCAGAGGGGAGAGTCGAAGATAAACGTAAGCAGGCCGTGGTACCGCTCTATAGATCCCAGGCCTATCTTTCCAGGACCGCCGCTCGTCACGACATAGGCCAGATCTCCGGCCTTCCCATCGCTATCGTAATCCAAGGTATCGATGATAGGACCGAACTCAAACGTTATAGACCGCAGACAAGGCATGTACGTGATCTCCTCACCGAGCTCCTCGACCTGAATCTTGGTCTGAACGGCCTTCTCCAGATCAATCCGGTACTCATACCCGTACAGACCGCTCGCCGGTGTACCGGGCTTACCGGTGAAGGTGCGGGACTGAAGGAAAGCCGTTCCCCCAGCCTGCATCGGGATGGGAGTGGTACTACTGTCGATGACGGTTACCGCACAGGATGGATCGAAGAGGCAGTAGACGGCTGAGGAACTCACCTTGGCAGCCTTGAGATTCATATCGCTCTTCATCCGACATCCCATAGTGAGGGCCAAACTCAGCGCTATAGCAATGAAGAGTGGTGCCCTTCTTGTCATCCTATACTTCTCCTTTCTCTCATGGTCACGCCAGGGCATTATATGCTTATCTGCTTCTTGACGATCGACTCATAGGCGTTCGACGGTTTCTCGAATCCTGCTCAATCGAACACCCTATGTTTTCTTTCCTACCAGTTTCAGAAACTCGGCGGAATCCAGCGGCCGCTCCCGCGGCGTAAAATAGTTTTTTGGGAACCAGATCAACTTGAGAGCCGCACTCTTGAGTCCCCCATCAACGCGAATGCTGGAGACAGCCAAAGCGATGCGGTTACCATCTGAAAAGAGGGTGTTGTCGGTCAGTGGAAAATCGAACCTGCTGAGCGTGAATGCCGTATTGGAGTTCACCAAGCCGGACTTGGTGCCGACCATAAGCAATTGGATCTTAAACTTCTGGTTTGCCCAATCGGCGTCATCGACGACGATCGTAACTTTCTGGGCTCCATCGGGCGATTTCAGGTCCTCGATCGGTTCCTTCAATGTTCCCACAACCTGAAACGGTCGTTGCTCGTTGGCTACAAGCGATTCAAACACCGCCTTCTGGCCGGGGGCTTGCGGCGGTTCGGTAATGGTCAACATGTCAATCCTCGCCCCATCCCCTGTTGAGCTGTTACTACTCCCCTCCTTGCTCAGCGCGGCCATCTGACGATCGATAATTCGATCAGCAATCGACCTTAACGCATGACGCGCCTCCAGCTTTCCTTCCCTGGCGAGTCTCTGATCTACGCGCTCGAATAACGGCTTCAGTTCAAAGTGTTCGTGAAAGTTGAGAGCCAGAAGCTCTACCAGCAGTTGTTCCCGGTCGGCAGAAATCTGCTCGCCACCCCGGGATCCGACGAACGGATTGATGAGACTGTTAAACATGGAGGCCCGCAGCTCACTCTCGGCTTTTTCCCGCTCACTGAGCAGGGTCGTGCCCGCGATCTGACGCTGACTATGTAATGTGGTTTCCGCCATTCTTTGCTGAAAAGAGTTTGCAAGGCGAGCGCCTACCCATGCCGCGATAATCACCGCTACTGGCGTGGCAAGCTTGGCTATGGTATCGATCGCCTGCAGTAAGCGACTGAAACCCCCCTCATGATCGCGTGACATGGCCCCCCTCTCTGCGTTCACTTCAACTGAATGTCCTGCCGTATCGGCTCCGGATGGCTCTGAATGACTGCGCTTCTGCCATCGCTGAACTCCGCCGTGTAGATACCGGGAGGCAGGAAGAGACTATACCCTTTCGACTCATCTATTTTGACGGAATCTTTGACCACCTTACCGGATGAATCTTTTACGCGGAAACTTCCTCCAGACTGAAATGTCCCTTTTGCATCATTGACGCGTCCGGAAACCAGACCGGCATCAGCCGAAGCTGACAGGAAGAGAGACAGGGCAATCACAAGACAGGTCATCGCGCCGCCGCACCACCACGTGTACCATCCAGGCCTGAACATGTCACACCTCCTTCGAGTGTTGTGTATTAAATTGTGTTATCTCGATCGGATCGTCAAGAGAATTCTGGCGCCGAGGCGAGAGGTTGGGTGTTGCCGAGTTGCTCGTACTCCCGCATCAGAAGCTTCATGTCCTCCCAGACCGTCTTCTTTTCGTGTGGGTTACGCAGCAGATAGGCGGGATGGAAGGTGGGCAGGACCAGGATCCCATGATAGTCGTGAAATCGCCCGCGTAGTTTCGAGATCGGCTCCCTGGTGCGCAGGAGCGTCTGGGCCGCAAAGGTGCCCAGCGCGCAGATCAATTTTGGCTGGATAGCCTGAAGCTGCGCGATCAGGAACGGCTCGCAGGCGGCGATCTCATCCGGCTCCGGGTTGCGATTGGCCGGGGGCCGGCACTTCACGATGTTACAGATATACACCTGTTCGCGGGTCAGCTTCATTGCTTCGATGATCCTGGTGAGCAGTTGTCCCGCGCGCCCGACGAACGGCTCGCCCTGATCGTCTTCATCTGCCCCTGGCGCCTCCCCAACGAAGACCAGCCAGGCCTTCGGGTTCCCGACCCCGAACACGATATGCCTCCGATCCTTGTGCAGCTTGCACCGCGTGCACTCCCCCAGCGTTTCCCGCACCTTGGTAAGCGTCAGGGATGGTTCAGGAAGGTCCCCCGCGTGTTCAGGCCATGCGACGTACAGACGTTCCACTCCCAAGCGCTGCTGCCTGCGAACGTGGGCGCGTGTCTGGCTGATCAGCTCGCGCAGGCTGTCAATGTCGGGACCGGTGATTTCAATCATACTGCGCCTCCCATAGAAGTAGGGTATGGGGGAGAGGGTTTAGGGTTTAGAAAAGTTCTGAAGTTTACCCTAACCCCTACACCCTATTTTTTGTTGCCGCAGGCCAACTACGCGATCGAGGATCCGTTGCGCCACCAGCCGCTTGGGAAGCAGCGGGAGCTCTTCGACCCCTCCATCCGGATCGAGGATGACCACTCGATTGGTCTCACAGGCGAAACCGGCGCCCTCCTGGGTTACGTCGTTCGCCACGATCAGATCGAGGTGCTTGGTTGACAGCTTGTGGCGAGCTCGTTGCATAAGTTCACCGGTTTCCGCCGCAAAACCAACCACAATCCTCGTCCCCTTCTGTGCGCCGATCTCGTGC
>DATMXF010000228.1:0-6256 GCA_035561835.1 Patescibacteria group bacterium | reverse complement strand
AAAGTGACCTTTATGAATGAGATGGCCAACCTCTGTGAGGCGCTAGGGGTGGATATTCACGTGGTCGCCAGGGCGATGGGGCTCGATCAACGGATTGGTTCAAAGTTCTTGCATCCAGGCCCGGGATATGGCGGTTCCTGTTTCCCTAAAGACACCTTGGCGCTTATTAATATTGCGAGGGAGCATGGATATCGGGCCCGTCTGGTTGAAACCGTTGCGGAGGTAAACGAGCAGCAGAGGCTTCGGATGGTTCAGAAGATTATCAACGCGCTGGGGGTCTCTTCAGATCCCGGCTCTCTGGAGGGGATCACTATCGGGGTGCTCGGCTTAGCCTTCAAACCCAACACAGACGACGTCAGGCAGGCGCCTTCCCTCGTGATTATTGGTGAGCTGGAGCGGCTGGGAGCCCGGGTACAGGCCTTCGATCCTGCGGCGATGGAGCAGGCGCGGCGTATATTGCCGGGCGTCGATTATCGAGCAGATGCGTACAGCACGGCAGAGGGGGCGGATGTGTTGGTCCTGGCTACAGAATGGAATCAATTTCGGAACCTTGACCTGGAGAAGATCAAGGGACTGATGCGCCGCCCGATCTTCGTGGACCTGCGCAATGTCTATGAACCGGAGCGCGTACGCATGTCGGGATTCACCTATCACGGAGTCGGACGATAATTCGAGCGATACCGCATTTTTCTGCTTGACCGTGAGTGTTGCGTTTTAGTACACTCTGCGGCCACGGGTAGTTATGAATGCACGTCAGACCCAAGTGGCGTACTGAATAGCTACTTCTAGCCTAGAAAATATCTGTCGAATCTATTGCGTGTGTTGTATCCGTGGGATCCCGGAGAGTCTTGACTATTATCGGAGTAAGATCGCGTGCGAGGCGACAGTCTAACCACATTCGAGAGAGCCGATAGATGAGGGTCGCAGTCCCTAAAGAGATCGAGTCCGGAGAAAAGCGCGTCGCGATCGTCCCGGAAACGGTCAAGCGGTTGGCGAAGAAGGGGATCGAGGTCTGCGTGGAATCCGGCGCTGGTGAAGGGTCGTGCTTCCGGGATGGGGAGTACGAGGAGGCCGGCGCCGCAATAGAGCCTTCGGCGGAAGCGCTACTTGCCGCCACAGATGTGGTCATCAAGATTCAGCGCCCTACCACGGCGGAATTGCTGAAGATCCGCGAAGGTACCACGATCATCAGCTTACTGTATCCGATGGTCAATCAGGACCTCGTTCAGACCCTTGCCGCTCGTAAGATTACTGCAATTGCGGTGGACAGCATTCCTCGGACCACGCTGGCACAGATGATGGATGTCCTCAGCTCACAGGCGACGATCGCGGGCTACTATGCGGTGATCATGGCTGCGTATGCGCTTCCGAAATTCTTTCCAATGTTGATGACCGCAGCGGGTACGATTGCGCCGGCCAAGGTGCTGATCTTGGGCGCCGGTGTAGCCGGCCTGCAGGCCATCGCCACCGCCAAGCGGCTCGGCGCCTCAGTAGAGGCGTTCGACACGCGAAAGGTTGTGAGGCAGCAGGTGGAAAGCCTCGGGGCCCGATTCGTCGAGGTGGACATCGCTGAGGATGCGCAGACATCGAGCGGGTATGCGAAAGAACTTTCTGATGAATACAAGCGACGACAGGCGGAACTTCTACACCGACATATCGCGAAATCCGACGTCTGCATCACGACAGCGCTCATCCCCGGTCAACGCGCTCCCATCTTGATCCCGGAAGAGATGGTCCAGGCCATGAGGCCAGGGTCGGTGATCGTGGACCTTGCGGCGGAGCAAGGGGGCAACTGTGCCCTGACCGAGCCAGGCAATGAAGTGGTGAAGCATGGGGTCACGATCATCGGTCGCTTGAATCTCCCGAGCCGCCTGGCGGTCCACGCGAGCCAGATGTACTCGCGCAACATGGAGAAGCTTCTCCTGCACCTGATGGACAAAGATGGCGGGCTGAAGCTCAATCTCCAGGAGGAGATCACCCAAGGGTGTGTGATTACCCTGGGGGGAGAGGTCGTGCAGCCGAAGGTCAAGGAACTCCTGTCTCGGAAGGGGGAATCCCATGCAGGCTGAGATTCTGTTTGGCTTCTACATCTTCATGCTGGCCGCGTTTCTTGGATTGCAGGTTATCTCAAAAGTCCCGCCGCTGCTTCATACGCCCCTGATGTCTGCGACGAACGCGATCTCGGGTATTTCGCTGGTCGGCTCGCTGGTGGCGGCAGGCGCCCATTACAATCCGGTCAGCACGGCCCTGGGATTCATCGCGGTGACTGCTGCCACGATTAATGTCGTCGGCGGCTTCATGATTACGGATCGGATGCTGAAGATGTTCAAGAAGAAGGACGGGAAGAAGCCGTGAGCGCCACGCTGATACAGCTCACCTACTTCGCCGCGTCCGCGCTGTTTATCCTGGGGTTGAAGGCCCTGGGCTCTCCGGAAACGGCTCGACGAGGCAATATCCTTGCTGCAGCGGGAATGTTTCTGGCCATCGTGGGGACGCTTGTTCATCAGGATATCATCAGTTACGAATGGATTATCATTGGGATGATCATCGGATCGGCGATCGGGGCAGTGATGGCGATTTTCATGCCCATGACGGCGATGCCCGAGCGGATTGCGCTCTCCCATGCATTCGGCGGATTGGCCGCTGCGTTTGTCGGGGTGTCCGAATATTACCGCCAGGGCGCAGAGATGGAACTCATCCACACTGTGCCTGTCGGGTTTGAGGTCATCTTCGGGGCCTTGACCTTCACGGGCAGCCTGATGGCCTTTGGGAAGCTGTCAGGGTGGGTAACCCAGGTTCCAGTAACGTATAAGTTTCAGAACCAATCGAATCTCTCCCTGTTTGGAATCGTACTGGCGCTCTACATAGCATGGCTGTTTACTCCGGCGTATCCCATTTTATTTTACATCATGCTGGGGCTGGCCTTCCTGATTGGCGTGCTCATGGTGCTTCCCATCGGCGGGGCGGATATGCCGGTTGTCATCTGCCTGCTGAACTCGTATGCCGGCCTGGCTGCGTCGGCTACAGGATTCGTCCTGTCGAACAACATCTTGATTATTGCCGGCTCCCTTGATGGAGCCTCCGGTCTCATCCTGTCGATTATGATGAGCAAGGCGATGAACCGTTCCTTCTCGAATGTGCTCTTCGGGGCCTTCGGCGCGACGGCCGAGACGGCCCCTGGGGCGGCGGCTGCCGTTGGGAGTGTCAATGAGGGGACGATTGATGATTCGGTGACCGTCCTGCGAAACGCCCAACGGGTCATCGTCGTTCCGGGCTACGGAATGGCGGTATCCCAGGCCCAACATGCCCTGCGGGAGTTGGCCGACCTGCTGGACTCGGACGGCACTACAGTGAAATACGCGATCCATCCGGTGGCGGGCCGCATGCCGGGCCACATGAATGTCCTTTTGGCCGAGGCCAACGTATCGTATGACCAGATCTTCGACCTTGAGGATATCAATGACGAGTTTTCCAAGACGGACGCGGTCATTGTCATCGGCGCGAACGACGTCGTCAATCCTGCCGCGAAGACGAACTCGTCGAGCCCGATCTACGGGATGCCGGTTCTGAATGTGGAGGAGGCGCGCACGGTCATCGTACTCAAGCGCAGCATGAGCGCCGGCTTTGCAGGTATCGACAACGAGCTGTTCGGGCTGCCGAATACCATGATGGTGTTCGGAGACGCGAAGCAGACGCTCACAAAGATGGTACAGGCGCTCAAGAATTAAGACGTGAGCAACTGTCGTAGCAGATAGCCGGATCCTGCACGTATACCTATCCCAGGATGAGACAGCACCCGCACGCCGCTTAACCTGCTGTTGTTTGCTCCCGCCTCAGCAGAAAGAGGAATCGGTGGAGATCCTGATCGGGGGAGTCAGCGCGCGCGGCTTGGCGGAGTCGGCGGTTCGAAGCGGACTGCGGCATCGGATCGTTACGGTCGACTACTTCGGAGATTTCGACCTGGGACTCCTCTGTACGTACCGCTCAATCAAACGGGACCTCAACCTTCCGTACGATCCTGGATACCTGATCCAGGCGTCTGCGGGCCTGACCTTCGATGCCCTGATGTACGTCGCTAACCTGGAAAACTATCCATCAGTGATCGAGGCAATGACCGGCGGGAAGCCGATCCTGGGTAATGGCCCCGCAGTTCTGGCATCGGTGAGAGATCCCGCCAGATTCTTCGAGTTCCTTGCGCAAGTCGGCATTCCTGCGCCAAAGATCGCCTTTGGCCCTGAGCCCTCCGACCTCGATTCCGGCACCATCTGGCTACGCAAACCACTTCAAAGTGGGGGAGGGCATGGGATCGCCGTTCACCTGCCTGGGGACCGCCTTGAGCCTGGTTATCTCCTTCAGGAGTGCCTGGACGGCCTGCCCTGTGGCGCGGTGTTCGCGGCGGATGGTTGGGATGCGTGTCTGCTGGGTATCTCCGAGCAGCTTATTGGCAGGCATGAGTTCGGGGCGGACGACTTTCGCTACTGCGGGAGCATCCTCGGGCCTATCTGGGTGGGGCGGGCCGAATGGGGCGATCTCGTCGAGCGCATCAGACAGATTGTTCGCGCCATCACCAGAGAGTTTCATCTTGTGGGGGTCAACGGGATCGATTTCATTCTGAAGGGGGAGACCGTCTATCCGCTTGAGATCAATCCACGCTACACCGCCTCGATGGAACTGATCGAATGGGCCTATCGCCTGAATATCTTTAAGACACATCTCGACGCCTGCCATGGACAACTCCCCGACTTTGACCTCCTCGCATCCCCCTGCGAGGGCTACTTCGGCAAGGCCATTCCCTTCGCTGCTCAGACGCTGATTTTCCATGATCCACGGTGGTGGTTCGATCAGGGCGTTCGCGATCTGCCGCTCGAAGGGGAACAGATCGCACAGGGGAAGCCGGTTTGTACGGTCTTCTCACGTGGACCAAGTCGCTCGGCGTGCTACAATCAGCTCATCCGTGCTGCCGCCGAGATAGAGCAGCAATGTCTGAACGCCACTCCATCAGAAGGACACAACGCATGATCCGCAATCAACGCCTTTTTGCATCTTCGGCTACGCGCCGCCTTCTTACTCAGGACGGCCCGTTTCATGTGGAGAGCGGGGAGGTGTGGATTGAAGGTCTGTCCTGCCGCGAGATGGTCAAGCCGCTCGGTACGCCGCTCCTGGTCTATTCGGCAGCGCGTGTGCGCGACAACATCGCAGAGGTTACAGCCGCTGCCGATGCGTCCGCCTGGCCGATTCGCATCCACTTTGCCCTGAAGGCATGCTATCTGGTCGGGGTGGTGTCGCTCCTGCAGCAGGCCGGGTTGAATGTCGAGGTGATATCCGAATATGAATACCTGCTGGCCAGGCGGGTAGGCTTTTCCCCGGCTCAGATCGTGGTAAACGGTCCGGCCAAACGACCGGAATTCCTGGAGCGCGCTGTTATCGATGGGGTGTCGCTTATCAATGTCGAGTCGCTGACGGAGATCGACTTTCTGGAGAGTCTGGGTCGAAGACTCGGAAGGACGGTCGAGGTTGGTATCAGGATCAATCCTATTCTGTCGCGGCGTCTCCAAGGTCCGTTCGCTCCTCCTGGATCAAAGTTCGGCTTTGATGTGCCAAGCGGCGAGGCGGCGACGGCGGTCAAGCGGATTGCGCGGTCCGGATTTCTTTCGCTTTTGGCGGTGCATTGTCATAGCTACACACGGCAATACAGGCCCGATGCGCATCAGGCCTGTGCGGTCGCCGTGGTGAAGTTTCTCCGGCGAGTGGAGGCCGATCTTGCAATCCGGATTCCTGTCCTCGACTTCGGAGGTGGATTCGGCAGTCGCTATCTTATGGAGGCGCACGGGTGGACGTTCCAGCAGTTCATGCGTGAGACGTTGGATCCGCTTGTCGGCCTGGCCGGTGATCGACAGGTGATCGTTGAGCCGGGACGGTATCTGGTCAACGATGCCGCCGCATGCCTCACGAGCGTGTTGGCGTGCAAACGGACAGCCCACAGACGCTGGGCCTTGATGGATGCGGGCCGGAATATCTTGCCGCCCCGCGAGAACGCCGAATATGTCGTCATGCCTTGTCAGGTGTCACCGGGGCGAACCCAGTATCATGTCGGGGATTTCCTCTGTATGCCATCAGAGCCCGTTCCGCTCTCGCTCGTAAGCGGGCCGATGGGTCCCGGCGATCTGCTCGCAGTGTTCAATGCCGGGGCCTATACCTTTTCTATGGCCCAAGACTTTGGAGAGCCGATCCCGAATGCGATTCTGGTCGATAAGAG
>DATMXF010000227.1:0-3012 GCA_035561835.1 Patescibacteria group bacterium | reverse complement strand
ACAGTGAGAGGGCGCAACAACAATTAGCGGAGGTCTTGAAGATCGATGGGCGGCCGTTTTACGAGAAGAAGGTTCTCACCTCCGCCATGCGTCGGATCGCACCGGATGGAGTAGCCACTACCCTCATCTGGACCGCGAACGCCCGGACGCTCCGGTGGGTGATCGAGTCAAGAACTGCACCAGGGGCAGAGGTAGAAATCCGTAGCGTCTTTGGAAAGGTAGCCGGGATCATGGCCCGGGAGGCCCCCAACCTCTTCGGGGATTTTACGGCGATCCCCTTACCCGACGGCACCTGCCAGTGGCAACCCGATCATAGCAAGGTGTGAGCCGAAGTTGTCGGGTTACGCTGCGCTAACCCGACCTACGGCTGAGCGCTGATGGCGACGTTGCGGCAGGACGAGATTACTCTTCGACAACTATCCCTAATGCTTTCAAGAACGACTCGACTTGAGCTTTCTTAATCTTTGTTGAACCGCCGCGTCCCCAAAACTTTACATGAAAGAGGTCGGCCTCATCGAGGTTGGCGCCTGCGAAGTTGGTCCCCGCGACGTTGGCATCCCGGAGATTGGCACTCCTGAGGTTAGCGCCAGCGAGATTGGCATCCCGGAGGTTGGCGCCCTGGAGATTGGCGCCCTGGAGATCAGCGTCCCGAAGGTCGGCGCCTCCAAGGATGGCGCCCGCAAGGTCGGCATCCCGAAGGTAGGCATTCCTGAGGTCGGCATTCATGAGGGGAGATTCCTTCCTGACTGCTTCAATCACGGTATCACGAACCGACTCTTTCGGTGATTCGTACACAACTTTGTCGTTTTTGTACCAAGACACAATTCTCATACTCGCTACCTATTGTGACTGATATTGTGATACGGTAAACGCCTTTTCCTGAAATTCCGCGCGGCCTCGATCCTACCAACACCACACACGATCCATACTCCGCTGCTTCATGTGCGAGTTTTCGCGCAGCCGCTACGGCTGCGCCCTCACACTCTGCCACAGAACAGCCAATAATGAAACAAAGGCTAATATAATTGGGCTCAGCGGCGTGTCAAGAAAAAAATAGTTCTTTCCCCGGTCCTTCCGGAAAACCGGTGAGTGAAGACCGGCATATCGCAGGCTTTCGCGGTGCACGCAACGAGGCTGCGTGACGCACCCTCCTCCAAGTCCCGATGAGGAGGACACAAGTCGTTCAATCCGCTTGCCCCTCACCAGTCTTTTTGTTATCTTGAAGTGTCGAGTGTGATCATCAGAGATGACGGGCGTAAGAGAGTGGCGGGTTTACGGTGAGTAGTCAGGCGAAGCTCCGCCTTGGCGTGTTGGTTTCCGGACGAGGGAGCAACCTGCAGGCGATTATCGACGCCGGTGAAGCCGGCGCGATCAACGCAACCGTCGCCATCGTGATCAGTGACGTAGCTGATGCCCGCGCGTTAGAGCTGGCTCAAAGGTACGGGATCGAAGCTGTATTCATCGATCCGCACCTGTATGCGACAGATAAAGAATTCGATGCAACGGTTATTGACCTACTACGCAAGCACGAGGTTGAGCTGGTCTGTCTAGCCGGGTTTATGCGTCTGCTGAGCCTTCATTTCATCCGGGAATATCGAAACAGAATTATGAATGTGCACCCGGCGCTGCTCCCGGCCTTCCCAGGGCTGCACGCCCAGCGCCAAGCGCTTCGATACGGCGCAAAGGTCTCCGGCTGCACGGTTCACTTTGTGGACGAAGGAGTCGATACCGGCCCGATCATTATTCAGGCTATGGTCCCTGTACTGGATGAGGACACCGAAGAGGTCCTCTCCGCTCGCATCCTCACATACGAACACCGGATCTACCCGCGAGCGATCCAGCTCTTCGCCGAGGGGCGGCTGGAGATTCGCGGTCGTCGGGTATACTGCCATGGAACAGATAGCCCGCAGCAACATGAAACGTACGCCTGGGGAGTCACAAATCCGTGACGATTTCGAACGAGTCTACAGACGATAAGGGGTTGGTGCAGGTTCGACGAGCCTTGATCAGCGTCTCCGATAAAGCTGGGCTGGTTGAACTGGCATCGACACTGCACAGTCTGGCCATCCAGATTATCTCTACCGGTGGAACGGCTTGCGCCCTGCGAGAAGCCAACATTCCGGTGATAGACGTGGCCGACATTACAGGCTTCCCAGAAATGTTGGACGGGCGGGTCAAAACACTTCACCCGAGGATTCACGCCGGCATCCTGGCGAGACAACGCGACCCGGAGCACCAGCGGCAACTGCGAGAGCTTGACATTTCATCCATCGACCTCGTAGTCGTGAACCTGTATCCCTTCGAGGCCACCGTTGCCAGAGCACATGTCCCGTTCGAAGAGGCTATCGAGCAGATCGACATCGGCGGGCCCAGCCTCATTCGGGCCGCCGCAAAGAACTTCGAGGATGTGGCAATCGTCGTTGATCCGGCTGATTACACCGCAGTGACTGCGGAACTGCAGCAAGAGCAAAGCGCACTATCTCGGAGTTATCGATTACATTTGGCAACAAAGGCATTTGCGCACGTGGCCCGTTACGATGCGCTGATCGCCGCGTATCTGGAGCGGCAATCGGGTGGGGCAGGCCAACCCCTGCTCCCCGACGTGCTCGATGTTCGTCTTGTCAGAGTGCAGCCACTCCGGTACGGAGAGAACCCGCATCAACAGGCTGCCCTGTATGGCAACCTCCTTGCCGGCGAGCCGTCTGTGGTACGGGCGAAGCAGCTTCAAGGGAAGGAGCTGTCATTCAATAATCTGCTGGATCTCGATGCGGCCTTTGCTATGGCTGGAGGATTCGACGAGCCTGTCGCCGTCATCGTCAAACATTCGAGTCCTTGCGGTGTCGGTATCGGTTCCCGGCTGAGCGAGGCATATCAGCGCGCCCTGGCTGCGGATCCGATTTCGGCCTTCGGCGGAATCCTCAGCCTGAACCGCCCGGTGGATGCCGAGACCGCGCGCGAACTCGCCGCCACCTTCGTGGAGGCGATTATTGCTCCTGGATACCATGAGGCTGC
>DATMXF010000226.1:0-6773 GCA_035561835.1 Patescibacteria group bacterium | reverse complement strand
GCGCTGGAGACAGCGCTGAGTCGGCGACGGCCAGGAAGCGCGCCCGTTAAGACGGAATCAGACACCGCGCCATAAGGTATACTCCGTCGTGGGCCGGCTTTGGAGACTGCCAAACCAGCATTGAAATTGACAATCGTATAAGAGTATCCTTAAAATAAAAGTGTTCAGCGGTCAGTGAGACCAGATAAAACGTTAGGCTTTGCTGCAAACCCTCATGGCCAACTGGCCCCCGGGACGCGACAGACGCAATAGACGCTGTACGCAATAGACGCGACAGACCCAATAGACCCAATAGACGCAATAGACATGACAGTAACCCTTCCCATTTATATGGATCATCTGGCGACGACGCCTGTCGCCCCGGAGGTCTTCGAGGCAATGCGGCCGTACTTCTGCGAGCGGTTCGGCAACCCCGCCTCTCGCAGCCACTCTTTCGGCTGGGTGGCCGAGGAGGCGGTGGAACAGGCTCGCGCGCAGGTTGCGCACCTGCTTGGCTGTAAAGCGGCAGAGATCGTCTGGACGAGCGGTGCCACGGAGGCGAACAACCTTGCGATCAAAGGGGTAGCTGCTGCCTACCGGGAGAAGGGTCGGCACCTGATCACCTCTCAGATCGAGCATCACGCTGTCCTTGATACCTGCAAACGGCTGGAGCAAGAGGGTTGCCAGGTCACCTATCTTTCCGTAGACAAAACCGGACGCGTCGATCCGGCCGACGTCGAGCGAGCCATCAGGAAAGAAACGGTCCTGATTTCAATCATGGCGGCAAACAACGAAATCGGAACGCTGCAACCGATTGTCGAGATCGGCCGGATCGCCAAGCGCTATAGCGTCCTCTTTCATACCGATGCCGCTCAGTACGTAGGCAAGCTCCCGCTGTCGGTGGACGACTGGCAGGTCGATCTCCTTTCGGCGTCGGCCCACAAATGTTACGGTCCGAAGGGAGTGGGGGCGCTCTATGTGCGGATGACGAAGCCTCGCGTCAAGCTGGTTCCCCAGATGGATGGGGGCGGCCACGAGAAGGGCCGCCGCTCCGGAACGCTCAATGTCCCTGGGTGTGTCGGGTTCGGCGCGGCCTGCGCCCTCGCCGAGCGCGAGCTTCAGACCGAGCCCGCGCGGCTCCTCACGCTTCGCGAGCGGTTACGCACTGAACTGTGGTCCGGGCTTGACTATCTGCGCCTCAACGGTCATCCGACTGAGCGCCTTCCCGGCAACCTGAATATCTCCTTTGAGTTTGTCGAGGGAGAGTCGCTGCTCATGGCGTTGAAAGGGATAGCCGTCTCTTCCGGTTCTGCCTGCACCAGCGCGACGGTTGAACCTTCGTACGTCCTGATGGCGATCGGTCTGAATGCAGAGCTGGCGCATGCCAGTATCCGTTTTGGCCTCGGCCGATCGAATACCGAGGAAGAGCTGGACTATGTGGCCGGCCGTGTCATCGAGAATGTGACCCGTCTGCGGGCGCTTTCACCAATGTATGAGATGGCGCGTGAGGGGATCGACGTCAAAGATACCCCGTGGAGTCTCCGTCCATGTTGATCACTTCTCCAACGATGAGTGAGATATCAATCAAGAGCTCCCAATAGAAGGAGGTCTCAATGATTACCCTTACCGAGTCGGCTGCAACGAAAGTCGCTGACCTGCTCAAGACGCAGGCGAAGCCTGAAGAAGGTCTGCGCGTCCGCGTTGTCGGCGGCGGCTGCTCAGGCCTCTCCTACCAGTTGGAGTTCGACGAACCTCAGGCGGCCGACCAGGTGTTCGAGACTCACGGCGTCAAGGTTCTGGTAGACCCCCAGAGCTACGTCTATCTCGCCGGTTCCGAGATCGACTACCTGGACAGCCTACAGGGAGCCGGCTTCAGCCTGAAGAACCCAAACCCGAAGGCACACTGCGGCTGTTGATTATCTCCCGCCGCGCAGGGATGCAATAATGTTACAAGCAAGTGATGCTGAGGTCCTGCCCACGAAAGAAGAGGAACAGGAGTTTGAGCGGGGACTCCTCCTGACAACTCTGGACAGCCTGGTCAACTGGGCGAGAAAGTCATCGATCTGGCCGGCCAGCTTCGGGCTTGCCTGCTGCGCTATTGAGATGATGGCGACTGGCGCGTCGCGTTTCGATCTTGCCAGATTCGGGGCAGAGGTCTTTCGGGGATCGCCGCGTCAGTCCGACCTGATGATTGTGGCCGGCCGCGTGAGCCGCAAGATGGCTCCGGTCCTCCGAAGGATCTACGATCAGATGCCTGATCCGAAGTGGGTCATCGCTATGGGCGCCTGCGCGTCCTGTGGTGGAATCTTCAATACTTATACTATCGTTCAGGGCGTGGACCAGATCGTTCCGGTTGATGTCTACGTACCCGGCTGCCCGCCGAGACCTGAGCAGTTGATCCACGGGATTATGCTGCTGCAGGAAAAGATCGCCAAGGAGCGGCCGAGCAAGCATGGCCTCTTTCACCTCCCCTGGCACAGGGCGGCATAGGGACGTCGCGCCTGCCTGTGCGCCGCACGCAGACAGGTGTGGCGCACCAAGGGTGGCTACGATGATTACTGAGATCTTTAAGGGGATGGCGACGACATTCAAGCATATCTTCCGGAAGCCGGTGACGGTTTCTTATCCGGAAGAGCGGCTGTCTCTCGCGCCTCGCTACCGCGGCCTGCATATGCTGGTAGTGGGCGACGACGGGATGGAGCGGTGCGTGGGTTGCGAACTGTGCGCGGTCGCCTGTCCGGCAGATGCAATCTATGTCGAGGCAGCCGAGAATACCGAGCAGGAGCGCCACTCCAAAGGCGAGCGCTATGCCAAGGTGTACAAGATTCACATGCTGCGTTGTATCTTTTGCGGCTACTGTGAGGAGGCCTGCCCGGAGGAGGCGATTGTACTGGGCAAACAGTACGAGCTTGCCTCCTACGAGAGGGGTGACTTTATATACGGGAAGGAGCGCCTGATGACGCCACTCGCGGAGGCGATGAAGCAGCGGCCCGACCTTCACCCTGACTGGTAGTTGAGTCGAAGCAAGTGGGGAGAAGGAGTGGTCGGTGCGGAGGCGCGGCGTTCATGGTCGAAAGTAGTGCGTATCCGGGTTCGGGAAGGGTGGTGCCGCTGGCCGAGGCGGCGTACATCTGTGTGAAGAGTTTGCACCTTAACGGAGGGAGGGCATGATAATCAGGCACGAAACGTTTACGGTAGCGACGGAGGATCGACTCCAGTTCATGGACCTGACAAAGCGTGTGCGAGATCTGCTCCAGGGGTATAAGATCAAGCAGGGGTTGATCATCCTCAACTCCCTTCACACGACGACTGCGCTGTTCATCAATGAGTGGCAGGAGGCCTTGCTGCACGACATTCAGGTCCTCATGGACCGCCTGGTTGGGCAGGGGGACGGCTATCGCCACAACGATCCGTCCTACTCTGATTGCGATCGGAGCAACGCCGCTTCGCACCTTCGCTCTCTCCTGCTTGGCCGACAGCTTTCGGTGCCGGTGGTGGATGGAGAGATGAGCCTTGGGATTTTTGAGTCTATTATCTTTGCGGAGTTGGACGGACCGAGAGAGCGACAGATTCAGCTCCAGATACTGGCTGAAAAAGAGGGTTAACGTCGGAATGCTGCTTGTCTGAGCGCCTGCCTGCGCCGAGCGCAACGCGGTAGGTAGGTTGCATGCAGACAGGCGTAAGCGGCGGGAGAATGAACACGGCCGGCATCGGGTTCGCGAAGATTGAGGAGAGCTCGCATTTCCCTGGGGGCCGAGCCATTCGCGAGGTCGTCTTCGGGATACACGACGGCCTCATTACGACCGTTGCCTTTCTCGCCGGGGTCAATGCGGCGAGTGCCGGCCAGCGCATGATTGTCATCGCCAGTCTGACAGAGGCCTTTGCTCAGACCCTTTCGATGGGATTCGGAGCCTATCTCTCGACCAAATCGGAACGGGAACTCTACCAGCGAGAGATCGCGCGCGAACGTCTGGAAATCGAGACGATGCCGGAGAGGGAACGCGACGAGATGCGCCAGATCTATCGGAATAAGGGCTTTCCAGAAGAAGAGGTTGAGCTGGTGGTCACGCGGCTGACCGCCGATAAGGATCGCTTGCTGAAGGCGATGATGGTGGAGGAGTTGGGGCTGATTGAGGAACGATTCGACAACCCGGTTAAGGTCGGCTTGCTGATGGGAGTCTCCTCCTGTGCTGGCGCTATTCTCCCGATTCTCCCGTACCTGTTCCTGGGACTCAGGGAGGCGTTTGTCGCCTCGATGAGTGTTGCCGCATTCGCCCTTTTTGCTACCGGAGCGGGTAAGACGCTGCTGACAAAGAAAGTCTGGTGGCGTAGCGGACTGGAGATGCTGGGGATCGGGCTACTGGTGTCGGCCGCTGGCTATGGTATTGGGCACGTCCTGGGGGCCCTCTGGTACTAAGATGTCGATGTATCGGATCGTTCGGTACCGTGGTGGATCATTTGAGACGGTAGAGATCCCAGTGGTTGGGGAGCAGCCCCTCACGATCTTTGTCAACGGACGTGAGCTGGCTACGTTGCTGTGTACGCCGGTCAAGCTCGATTGCCTGGTTCTGGGTTTTTTGAGTTTTGAGGGGATCATCCAGGCGCTCGACGAGGTGGGGTCGCTGGAGGTCTTCCCTGAGGAGGCGGTGGCGGACGTCAGATTGACCAAGGCATTCACCCCGCCCACCCGCCGCATCTTGACCTCCGGGTGCACTGGAGGCATTACATTCGGCATGCCGATGGAAGGATTTAAGGCGTTTCCGGAGGAAGCGGTTCTGTGCCCGGAGCAACCGTTCGATCTGATGAAACAATTATATGCCGAGGCGTATCTCTACCGGGAGTCGCGCGGCATTCATGCTGCGGCCCTGAGCGATGGGAAGAGTTTGTTGCTGGTCGCTGAGGACGTCGGTCGACATAACGCGTTAGACAAAATCCACGGAGAAGCGCTGCTGCAAGGGATTCCAACCGCCGGGAATATCCTCCTGTCCACGGGTCGTATCTCGTCTGAGATGCTCCGTAAAGGGGCCCATATGCGGACTCCATTTGTCATCTCTCGAACCTCGCCTACCAGTCTTGCTATTGCTGCGGCTAAGCGCTTCGGCATTACCGTAATCGGCTATTGTCGAAGTGAAGGGTTTAATGTCTACAGTCATCCTGAGCGTGTGCTTTCACGGCGGGTGACTGCCAGCAGCCTATCCCACGTTCAGCGAGCGGTAGGAACGACTCGATGCGCCTGATCGATCTGCATGCCCACTCGACCGCTTCTGACGGCGTCCTTTCTCCCCAGGAACTCGTACACCTCGCAAAAGATTCCGGGCTCTCCGTTCTAGCCCTTACCGATCATGACACTCTGGAGGGTCTCCCGATGGCGATGGCGGAGGCCGAGCGAGTGGGGATACAGGTTGTTGCGGGCGTCGAGATTACGGCCCATGTGGAGGACCTGGAGGTCCACATCCTTGGACACTTCATTGATCCGGACGATCATCGACTGGCCGAATTCCTTGTCTCTTCCCGCAACGACCGGATCGAGAGGGCTCGTCGGATGGTCGAAAAGCTCTGGACTCTTGGTCTCCCGATGGAGGTTGATGAGGTCTTGAGGTTGGCGCCAGGCCCTTCAGTCGGACGTCCGCATGTGGCACAGGCGATGATCAGGCGCGGATATGTGACGTCACTGAAGGAGGCATTTGATCGATACCTGACACCAGGCAAGCCCGGCTATGTGGAACGCTCCAGGATTCCTGCCGCTCTGGCCATACGTGCCGTCAAGGAGGCCGGAGGTATGGCCTCCCTCGCGCATCCTGGAGACTATGCCCACGACGAGATCGTTCCATTCCTTGTGCAGCATGGTCTTGATGGACTGGAGGTGTATCATCCGGAGCACGATACCGAATCGTTATTCCGTTATGAGCGAGTCCGCTTGGAATATGGTCTATTGGCGGTTGGCGGCTCTGACTACCACGGGACGGGAGGGCTCCGCTCGATAGGGCTTGGAAGACCGGCCTTACCGGAGGCACGATTCGAACAGTTGCTTGCCGCACGAGCGCCGGGTGATCGTCCAGGTCAGGTGAAGTCTTCCATAGACGGTTGACAGATCGATCAAGACATGATAGACAATCACACAGTGCGCTAGTAGTCCGCCTGCCCAAACGGCGACCCGATTAATCACTCTTGCGGGCTCAAACGAGGCGTGTGTGCTTCAACCGGATAAGGCAACGCCGCTGTTGTCGCTTCCTGAGATCGTCGGCTCACCCAAGCCACCCTGGCTGAAGGTTAAAGCTCCAGGATCGCCTAATTACCTTCGGTTGAAGCGACTCGTTCGAGAGCGGCAGCTTCATACTATCTGCGAAGAGGCTCTCTGTCCCAATATTGGCGAGTGCTGGCAGCAGCTCACGGCAACCTTCCTCATCCTGGGCGAGATTTGCACCCGCAACTGCGGTTTCTGTGCTGCCACGCACGGCCGGCCGACAGAACTCGATCTGGCCGAGCCCGAGCGTGTGGCCAAGGCAATTTGCGAGTTGGGGCTGGTCCACGTGGTCATCACCTCTGTGAATCGCGATGATCTGACCGACGGCGGCGCGAGGATCTTTGCCGCAGTGATTCATCGAATTCGAGAGCGTTCGCCGGACTGCAGTGTCGAGGTGCTGGTGCCTGATTTCCGTGGCAGTGAGGCAGCCCTGAGAACGGTTGTCGATGCTGCGCCGGCTATTCTCAGCCACAACGTGGAAACGGTTCCCCGGTTGTATCAAGAGGTTCGTCCCGGATCGGGCTATGAGCGGTCACTCGAGCTTCTGGCC
>DATMXF010000225.1:0-6164 GCA_035561835.1 Patescibacteria group bacterium | reverse complement strand
ATCTGAAAGACCAGCACAAGTACACCGGTCACAACCAGAAAGCTGATCAGAACAAGAACCTGCTGCGTCATGCCTGTCTCCCGGCTTGGAGCAAGGTCTCATCGATCGCTAAGGTACGGACACCGGACAAGTCGGTCCTGGCCAGGGCGAGTGCTACGTACCGGTCACAGATTGCGGCGACCCAGTGGCGCTACCTCTGGTTCCTCAGCCGTGCGCAGGCGGTACGGGGCATCTACACAGAAAAGGAGAGGGTAGGGGCTGGTAAGTCGAGGCCACATCTCGCACATACCAGGGGAGGCAATGCCCAATGCCGTCTCGAACCGCTTTGCGGTCATGATCACCTTTCTTGTTCGTTGGGGGGAAATTAGAGCAAGCATATCACGGCCACATACGATTCAAAAGGGGCAAGATAGGCCAAAACAGGATGAAAAAGGTAATAGCCGGTTGAAACGGAATCAGGGCTGATGGGAATCGTGAGGACGGGTGGAGACGCCGAGAAAGGTGAGGAAGGCGTTACAGATAGGGGAGCGCGAGCGGTGGCGGTGGGTGATGAGGTAGAAGGGTCTGGTCAGCTTGAGGCCTGCGACGGGAACGGCGTAGAGTTCGCGGCAGTTGATGTCGCTCGCGACAGCGAGCTTCGAGATGATGGCGATACCTCCGCCTGTCTTGACCGCTTGCCGGATCGCCTCGTTGCTGCCCATCTCTCCGATCACCTTGAAGTCGCCGATCGACAAATTACGACGCTCCAGGGCCTGTTCCAGCATCTTGCGCGTTCCTGAGCCGCGCTCCCGAATGAGAAATGGTTGGCTCGGCAGTTCCTTTGCCCTCACGCTCCTCCGAGATGCCCAGGGGTGTGCAGGCGGCACGACCAGGACCATCTCATCCTCAGCAAATTGCCGGTATTCGAGCCTGCCGTCATCGAATTGTGCGCCTACGGCGCCGATCTCATAGGCGCCGTCGATCACGGCCTCGATAATCTCTTTTGAGTCTGAGACCTTGAGGACGATCGAGATGTCCGGATAGCGGGCCCTGAATGGTCCGATCAGCGGCGGGAGCAGATAGCCGCCTGGGATGCTGCTGGCGCCGAGTATCAGTTCTCCCTTCAGCCCTCCCTTGAACTCATCGAGCGCCTGTTGGGCTTCCTGACGGAGCGTCAGGATCCGCCTGGCATAGCGATACAACAGGTTCCCGCCCTTTGTTGGGGTGGCCCGATGTCCGAGGCGATCGAGGAGCCGGATACCTACATCCTTCTCGAGCTTCTTGATGTGGCCGCTGACCGTGGGCTGGGTCAGGTACATCGCGTCGGCCGCCTTCGAGAAGCTTCCCGATTCGACGATTCTGCAGAACAGTTCGAGAACGTGGAGATCCATGATGCGTTTTCTATGAACCGCGCGACCCGTTCCCGATCGCGTCCTGATACAGTTGAAGATAGTCGTAGATTTCTCGTTCTCCGGAAAACTCCCGCTCGATCTTCTCCTTTCCGTTCTTTCCCAACGCGTCGCGGAGATCTGGCTCCCTGATCAACCGCTCAGCCTTATGGGCAAACTCCAATTCCGACGCGAAGAGGAGCCCATCGATTTCATCACGCACGACCGATCGGTTGCCCTCGATGTCCGAGGCCAGGACGGCGCGCCCGCGACTCATCGCCTCCAGGATGCTGTTGGCCATGCCGCCTTCGGAGAGCGACGAGTTGATCACGACATCTACGGATCCGAGCATGGCGCAGATCTGCTCATGAGGAACCGGCCCGAGATAGAAGGCCCAGGGGTAGTCGCGCAGGAGTTCCTGCAATCTGACTCCTTCGGCAGCCTCAATAATCGGTCCCACGAAGATGGCTTTGATGTGGGGATACCGGACTCTGAGTGCGTCGAGCGGCTTCAGGCAGAAGGTGACGTTTTTCACGCGCCGGATACCTGCCGGGATGAGAAAGATCAGATCGTCGGGCGTAAGACCTAGTTGGCGTCGGAGATCGAATGGGGTTTCCTGGCAGCGTACCGTCTGACCGATTACCAGGATTTGGCGTGCTACCTCAGGAAGTTCGTTGACGAGCTTGACCCGCATCACATTGTGAAAGACCACGATGCGCGTTGCCCGTCGAAGGACGTCCATGACCTCTGTCTTCCGGTGAGGATCGAAGAGGTCGGTATTAATATCGGTTCCGGTAACGCTGAGGATCGAGGGGATACCCAACCGGAATGCGACGTCCGTGACGATCCGCCCGGACGCGCTGACATGGAATCCATGGACCAGATCAGGCGTGAATGCTTCCAGTGCCTGCTGGATGTCGCCTGGCGAGGAGCCGTCCTCCAGAGACCAGACCTGCACGATCACGCCGTGATCCCGCAACCCCGATTCGATACGCTGGACTGTAATCGAATTGCCCCGGACGGAGGGAACATAGAAGGGAGTGACAATGCCCAGTCGCATCGATATCCTCAGCGGTTGAAGAGCTGTTGCAGCATCTTCCCCAGTTCCTTCTTCCCATCCTTTCCCAGGAGTTTGCCGACTTCTGTTTTGATGCGTCCCTCGATGCTGCCTGCTTGTGGAGTCACCACCGGGTCGGATGAGTTTCCCTGCAGCTTGGCCTCCAGCGTCGTTTTCGCCACCTTGGCCTTCACGTCAAAGTCCATGGTCTGGTTGAGCAGATTGAAACTTCCGGCAGCATAGAGCTTCGCCCCGTCCCGAAGCAGCGTGAGATCTCTGGTTCGTAGGATCCCACCGTCGAGGGTCCAATGGGCGCTGAGGCGGTCGAACTCGTTCAGGGTTGGAGCATTGATGCCTAACCCCTTCAGGACAGGATCCGCAGTTTTGGAGAGCTGTTCCAGCGGCGCATAGCCGGTCACGCGTCCGTTTGTGACGACAATGTCGGTTTGACCTGAGGCCCTGGAGAGCGCCCCAGGTCCCAGTTGCCCGGCCAGCTCCATCTTCGAGTCCAGCGTCATCATTCCGCGTAAGGTCCACCGTGGCTCCTGGATCGCTCCCAACAATGGTTCGGCCTGAACCCCCTCCAGATGGGTCGTGACCGTTGCGCGAGATGTCGGCCCGCGCCAGTCGAGGGCAGCATCGCCGGAAAGGGTTCCGCCATAGAAGCCGCCTTGGAGTCGACGAATCGTGAGAAGTCGGCAACAGTAGTGAAGGTCGCTTTCCGCAGTCGTCAGGATCACCTTCCCCCAACGAAGGACGCCGGAACGTAGATGTCCCTCAACCTGGAGTCCGCCGACTTCCGGGGAGTGCTGGGCGCGAAAACCCCCCACCCCCCCTTTATCAAAGGGGGGTACGGGGGGATTTGAAGGTACGAGGTCTGCGGTGCTGCGTAGGGGCGACCGGCCGGCCGCCCCTACAGGTGCTGCCGCGATCACCATAGCCACGATGGGTTCGAGAGACAGATCCGGCGTATTCAGCCAAAACTGGAGGCGAGGCGACTGCTGGGTTGCAAGGTTGAGACGTCCCGCAATTGTTTGACCCTTCCAGAGCAAGTTCATATCAGAAAGGCCGAGCTGATCACCCTCCCATCGTCCCTTTGCCCGCAGCCGTGCTTTGTCTCCTGGCGCCTTACCGGTGTCTTTTGCAAGCGTTACACCGACGCGCTGCAAGTCGGCGTCGATTTCAAGGTCAAGGCGCGGCCATTCGCCGGCAGCCTTCCCCTCGACATCGAGGGTGCCGGTAAACGCCGCGGCAGCGCCGCCTGATAGCCCCATGGCCGATGCCAGATGCGCGGCCTCGAGGCCCCGTACGCGAAGTTCTACCTCAATCGGTATACGATCCCCTTCAGCGCGTTGTACGCTCCCGGTAAGTTCAAACGAGCCGGATGTCTCGCCAGGCAACCGTCCGTCGGCCTGGAAGCGAAGAGGATGAGGGGGAAGCGGGGCCGGGATGTCCATGTTGATATCCTGAAACTCCAGGGTGACCGGTCCATACGGATGGAGAGGATTGTCGACGACGAGGGCCCCATGGCGGATGGCCAAGGTTCCTGCCAACAAGACCGGCAAAGCAGGCTGTCCTCTGGCCGCTCTCGTACCTTCGGTGCGGTGTGTCTCGGCCGTCGCGCCTCGCGCAGTCGGCCAAATCAAGTCATCAAGATTCCACCCATCCGGTCCCCTGGCCAACCTGATGCGTGGCCGGTCAATACGGATATTCCCAACCTGAATGTCGCCCATGAGGAGCGGAAGCAGCTTGAGCGAAACATGCAGTTGCTCCGCGTCTACGAACGGTTCAGACCACGGGGCGCGATCGGCAATCACCACGTTCCGGATGGTCACCTCTGGCGACGGCAGGAGATGTACTCGCAGGCTGGTTGCGGTGACTTTGCGGTTCAAGAGTTGGCTGACTCGGCTGATGAGGATGCCTCGATACCGCTCCTGGTCCAGCAGAAGCGGACCGGCGAGGAGGACTGCGACGATCCCACCTAAGACCAGGAGTAACCCGAGGAGCCGACGCTGCCCGCGTCTCGTCACCCGTCCCCTCCGGGCTCTTCGCCCTTGAGTCGCGCCAGCAGCAACTCGCGCGCCACCGGTGGATTGGCCTTACCGCGACTTAACTTCATCACCATGCCAACCAGGAAGGTCAGGCTTTGCACCTTCCCTTTCCGGTAGTCGGCGACCGGCCCGGGGTGTGCGGCAAGCACCTCCTCAACGATCCGGCGTAGCTCATCCTGGTCGGAGATCTGAGTCAGTCCCTGCTCTTTGACGATCAGCTCGGCCGATTTCCCGGTCTGATACATCTGTTCGAAGACTGTCTTGGCGATCTTGCCGCTGATGGTTCCACGATGCAGCAGCGCGAGCAGAGCAGCCAGTTCCGTCGGCGAGATCGGGCTGTCGGTAATGTTCCGACCATCTTTGTTCAAATGGCCCAAAAGCTCCACCATCACCCAATTGCTGGCGAGCTTCGACTCGTGGGAGGCCCGTGCGACCTCCTCGTAGTAGTCGGCCAGCGATTTAGATGCCGTCAGTACGGCGGCATCGTAGTCCGGGATCCCGTACTCTTCGACAAACCGAGCGCGACGTTGCTGTGGCAGTTCCGGGAGCGTGGTGCGGATCTCATCGATCCACTGAGGTGAGGCGGCCAACGGGACCAGGTCAGGTTCCAGGAAGTAGCGGTAGTCATGCGCGTACTCCTTGCTCCGCATCGACAAGGTCAGCTCCTGGTCGGCGTCCCACAACCGTGTCTCCTGGACGATCTTTCCCCCTGCTTCAAGGACCTGTGTCTGTCGCTGGATTTCATAGGCCAGGGCCTTTTGCACACTCTTAAAGGAGTTCATATTCTTGACCTCAGCCTTGACCCCCAGCTCTTCGCTGCCGGTGCGCCGCAGGGAGACGTTGGCGTCACAACGCAGACTGCCTTCCTCCATGTTGCCGTCGCACACGTTCAGGTATACGAGGATGGCCCGAAGCTGCCGGAGGTACTCGGCGGCCTCCTCCGGGCTGCGGATATCGGGCTCGCTGACGATTTCCATCAACGGCACGCCGCTGCGATTAAAGTCCACCAGGCTATAGTCGGCGGCCTGGAGTGTACCGGCGTGCAGCAGTTTGCCGACGTCCTCTTCGAGATGGAGGCGATGGATGCGAACGCGCCTGACCGTTCCGTCGACAGCGAATTCCACGGACCCTCGCCATGCGAGCGGAAGCTCGTACTGCGAGATTTGATAGTTCTTCGGCATGTCGGGGTAGAAGTAATTCTTCCGGTGGAAGCGGCAGACGGGAGTGACGTCGCACCCTAAGGCGAGCGCCGTCTTGATGGCGAACTCAACCACTCGTCTGTTCAGGACCGGCAACGCGCCAGGCATCCCAAGGCAGACGGGACAGGTCTGGCTATTGGGCGACGCGCCGAAGGCGGCGCTGCAGCCGCAGAAGATCTTGGATCTGGTCAGGAGCTGGGCATGTACCTCCAGCCCGATGACTGCTTCGTACAAAGTTTCGGGTTTCGGGTTTCGGGTTTCGGGTTTCATGTTCCAATTCCTTGCTATGTCAGAGGCCGGATTGACTCGAGAAAGTCAACGTACTCATCGGATAATCCATGTTCCTCGGCGCCGCTGGTCAGCAACTGCTTATACCGTTTTGAAGGAGGCGTCTCACGGCCCGGATTCGCCATGATGTACGCAAACACTGTGATCACCTTGCCTGCGCGGCCCCGCACCTGAAGCTCTTTGTGAAGATAGAGAGTGGGGT
>DATMXF010000224.1:0-6746 GCA_035561835.1 Patescibacteria group bacterium | reverse complement strand
CGGTCACACTGTTCCAGGCTCTATACCGGGCGGAATTTCTTACCGACGCGGCGGGTCGAGCGGATCTGCACGTGTGACGCCTATGTCGGCAACAGGTGCGAATGGTTCTGCCGGAGCCATTCCTCGACGTGTGTCCGCAATGTCCGTGCCAACGCCAGCATTTCTCGCGCTTCGGTTTCCGAGATCAATCCAGCTCGTTCGTAATCGCCGATGTTGCGTTTCTTGCGGAAGGCATCGAGCTGGGCGACCAGCCTGGTGTCCACGCCGATGGTGTACGCCAAACTCTGGATAACCCGATAGTGATATGCATCTCTCGAGGCCCGGTAGCCACAGGCGGCCAACGCCGTCGTAGCGCACTGCAATGCCGCATTGTACGCAATTGCCAGTCGCCAATCCTCGCTCAAGTCCCTTACCGCGCCATCGCGCAAATCCCGGTCGGCTACGCCGAGTAGATCGGCGATTTCCTGCGGACTGGTCCGATGTTCGACGAGCCACCCGTTACGCGCCCAATCGGTCAAGCTCACGCTCGCTCCCGATCAGAAACAGCTTCGGCGCCGACACCGTAGCCGTCAGGAAATGATGGCCGGCATCCAACTTCTTACGGAACTCCCGTACCGTATACACTGTCGGGTTCACCTCGCGTCCGAGCTGTTCCTGTGCGTCGTGCAGGGCGGCGACGACTTCGCTGAAAGTTACGGCACCCACCACCACCACATCCACGTCGCTTCCGGCCTTCTCTGTGCCGCGCACCACCGATCCGTGGACAAACGCCACCGTGATCCGATCGGCGAGTCCGGTCAACGCCTCGCGCAAGACTTCCGCCATCCCTGCTGTCTTGATCGCCAGACCCTTCAACTCGGCAAAGATCGGTGACGCCGTATTGGCTTGGTAATGTACCTGGTTCCCGCGTCGCGTCCGTACAAGCAGCCCCGCTTCGAGCCAGCGCGCCAGCTCACGCTGCGTCGCGCCCTGGCCGATCCCGGCCGTACGCACAATCTGCCGGAAATAAAATGACTGCTCCGGCCGCACGAAGAATAGCCCCAGCAGCGCCCGTTGCGTCTTGCCGAACAACGCCGTACCGATTGTATGGGTTGCGCTGGCCGTACTCATTATGGGTACGAGTGTACTCAACTTGGGCACAACTTTCAAGTCTCTTGTGTACCAGCGCCGACCTTCTCTCCCCACACCTCCGCTAACTACGTCCTGATCTTCCCCCGTCATCCTCACACAGCGCCGAAGCCGACTCCACCGTCTTGCGTCGCATCGACTCAGATCACCCACCACTTGAAACCGAACCAGCAGGTCGGCTGGTAAGTCTGATTCGCTGGGCTGGATCCGTAACGTGCGTCTTCGCCGAGTCCTCTCATCGGATCAGACCGGCCACCTGCCGGGCAATCGTGCGCACGTCAACACCCGCCGTTCCCATGCCTAGAATTACCGTGACAAGCTCCTCCTCGGTAAGCGCAGACACGCCCTTCTCCCGCAGTTTTTCGCGGGGGCGACTGTGTTCCGGCATATCCTTGATCGTTTTCATCGATTGTTTTGGAATGCTTGTTTGACTTCTAAATCTTTTTGTCACGAGTTACGTATTGTGATATATACTGTATAAAGCCTGCGTTGCCTGAAATCCGACTTCACGTCGTCGAGGGGTAACCCTCTTAGGGCAAAAGCGGGCTTAATTTATTTTGGGCTGTCAACGGTCGCTCCCGCGTGTAGTAGTTCCTGCTACCCTCGTACTTGGCGGTGTCATACAGGTCAACCGCCAAGATACGCCCCTTCTTGAAGAACGTGGAGTCACCCGCTTCATCCAAAAACCGGTGACTCGTGGGCACTTTCATCTGTTCCACCGTGGTCATTCACCTGCGCTCCAAATCCCCGCCAGCTTCGCCTAAATCTTGTTCTCGAACATCTCCACCAGCCTCCGGTTCGCATCCAGCAACGCCTGCTCGGCCTCTAGTTCAGTCGGCACCACGTTTAGGCCGATTGACGACAAGCCAGTGCGCTCTAGGTTGGCTATTTCTCCGTCAGCCTCTCGATTCGCTTAATGGACAACGCCGATTTCGATACGAGGGTGACTATGAGTGGGGACTCCGGTGAGAAATGCTTCACACCAGTGGTCCCCAGCTTGAAGGTGAACACCGTGCGCTCAATGGTCTGGCTCTCAGTCGGTGAAAACAATTGGCCGGGGGCGTCGTCCGATATGCGCACATACGCATTCACAAGATCAACGCTGCAATAGATCCGAAACGTTGCTCTATAAATATCAGTGTCGGTCTGCAAGACAAGAGTGGTCGCCGTATCGCCAATGGGTATGTGGAATCGCATCCCCTCCATGTAGGCAGACGGCCTCACAGACCATCGAATACGATCACCGCCAGAATTTTCTACAAGTCCGCTAGAAGATCCTGCACCATCGTAAGGCCATTCTGATTCTTGTGGGGGCTGGACGTGCGACGTTGCAAGCGAAGAAGACTTCAATTGGGCTTGCTGGCTAAGACTCGACGGCATGCGCTTGGACTCTGTCGTGCGCTCTTGAACTTTATTTTGAGGACCCTGAAGCTGCTTGGATGTAGCCGCTTGGTGATCCTTTGTAGTTGAACGTTCAGGAGGAAATAACTTCTCCAACCACCACGGGGCGGTTCCACCAGCAGTTAATAAGATCACAACTCCCACAATGATTTGTGAAAGTGCACCAGATTTCTTTTTATTCTCCGCCATTCTCTTCTCGACAGGCGTTAACTGATATTCGAGGCTGAAATTAGTCTCGAACTAAGCTTCTAAACATTATTGCTGCTCAGTATATCCTGATCTCGCACTTCCCACGATTGCGAGATTCTCTTGGGTTTTTGAGAACTTGTCAAGACTCGCTTGACTTCAAGCGTGGCTGACAAGCACTGGTCAACATAATTCGATTAGGGCTGCGACCGACTGGGCGCCAAGGTCAATATTTCTGCGGGACTGCGGACGGTTTGGGTGTGGCGTGTGGCGGTCGAGGGCTTCACGTCGTTTCCATGGGTCATGCATACCCAGCCTAGCACATCTGGCTTCTCCGTGAGGACCAGTGGTCCGGCGGGTGGCTAACTCGCGTTAAGGGGCCGCGTTTTCAAGCGGTCCGTTTAAGCCGCGTGCGGCGCTGGCGCGATGGCATTGCAGCAGAACTGGCGGCGTCAAGCAGGAGGCGCGAGGCCCGATTCACTGAGTCAGAATCAGGAAACGCTTTCGCCAGAGCAGGTTCGATCAGGACGAGGTTCGTCCCTGCCGTAGCCCGCTTGTAGTATTTGCCGCGCACTCCTCCCTTCAGTTGGGACAGGTCGTACTCGGCCCGAAGCTCGTCATTAATTTTCTTCACGGATGCCGCCTCAGTAAACGAGACCTTGTGCCGACGGAGATTCGCTGCCGCCTTCGCCGGATCCCACTCATAGATCACAGCAGCACTCTATCACAAATAGACTCCTGTTTTCGAGCGTGAGTAACCGAGCCTAACTACAGAGGGATGTTATACCGTTTGATTTTGCTGTTTAGGGTTTTGAGGTCGATGCCGAGAAGTCTGGCTGCCTGCATCTTTTTGCCGCCCGTATGATCGAGCACTCGGATGAGGTGCAGCCGCTCCATTTCTACCAGCGAGACGGGGCCACCCGTAGAGCCACTCGGAAACCGGATGTTGGGCGGCAGATCCTCCAGGCCGATGACGTCGCCGGAGGAGAGGATCTGAAGGCGCTCGATCGTATTCGCAAGCTCTCGCACATTGCCAGGCCACGGGTGGTCCATCAGTGATTGTATCGCGTCCAGGGAGATGGTCTTAGCCTTTTGACCGGTTACTTGGAATTGCGTCAAGAAATGCTCAATGAGGAGCGGGATGTCCTCCTTCCGCTCGCGCAAGGACGGCAGCGTCAAGCTGACGACGTTCAGTCGATAATAGAGATCGTCGCGGAATCGACCTGTCCGCACCTCCTGGGCCAGGTCTTTATTGGTCGCGGCGATGATGCGCACATCCACCCGGTGCACGCGGGTGCCGCCAACCCGTCGCAACTCCTTGGTGTCGAGTACTTGAAGGAGCTTGGCCTGCATGGCCGGGCTCATCTCCCCCACCTCATCCAGCAGCAGGGTCCCGCCCCCTGCTACCTCAAAGAGACCCATCTTGACACTGGTCGCGCCGGTGAACGCCCCTTTCTCATGCCCGAACAGCTCGCTCTCCAGCAGCGGATCCTGAAAGCCGCTGCAATTGATGATCAGGAACGGTCCGTTGGCTCGAGGGCTCGCCATATGAATAGCTTTGGCCACCAAGCTCTTGCCGGTCCCGCTCTCCCCCTGGATCAGGACGCTCGCCTCGCTTGGCGCAATCCGCCGCACGGTAGCCAACAGGGAGGCCGTGGCGGGACTGTGACCGACCATGATAGGCGCAGGCTCGCGCTGGGAGACCATGCGGCGTAGGGCCGTATTCTCGGTACGCAGGCGCTTTCGCTCGGCGGCCCGCCGCAGCACCTCCTCCAATTCAACGAGCTTGAAGGGTTTAGTCAGGTAGTCGTAAGCGCCCAGCTTCATCGCCTGGATGGCGCTGTCCACATCGGGGTGGCCGGTCAGGATGACCACCTCCGCCGAGGTGCCGGAATCGCGAATCCGGCGGAGCGCCTCCATCCCCCCGATTCCCGGCATTTTGAGGTCGAGGAGGATAACGTCGAACTCCCGCGTTCGCAACTGCTCCATGGCCTCTTCGCCGCTTCCGGCGCAGGTGACCATATAACCCGCCCGTGGGAGTTCCTTTTCCATGAGCAGCCGGATGGGTCGCTCGTCATCGACCACAAGCGCGCGGGTCGCATCGCTTCGTTCAACCGCGTGAACCATCTTTACCCTCCGTCCCCAGGAGATCGGGCCGCTTTCCATCCATCTCGCGCCGGTCGGCCAGCGGCAGACTGACGATGACCACCGTGCCCTTTCCAACCCCCTCGCTTCGCACCTCGATGCTGCCTTTATGTTGCTCGACAATGCTCTGACTGATCGCCAGGCCAAGGCCTGTCCCTTTGCCCACCTCCTTGGTGGTAAAGAACGGATCAAAGATCCTCGAAAGGTTGTCCGGAGAGATCCCGCTACCCGTATCGGACACGAACACATCGAGCCATCTTTGTTCATCTGACGGATCGACGGCCTCTTGACGGTGATAGGCATCGATGCGAATCTCCCCGCCGCTCTCGATGGCATCGAGCGCATTGGTCAGAAGGTTCAGAAAGACCTGCTGAAGCATCTGGGCATCAGCCTGAACCATACTCCTATCCGGGAATGGAGCGACGATAATCCGCTGATTTTCGAGGCTGGCCTGCCGCTCCACAAACGAGACCGCGTGTAACGCCACGTCATACACATCCACCAAACTGAAGGTCGGCTCGCGTTGCCGAGCGAAATCGAGCAGGCGACGGACAATGGTCGCTGCGCGGGCTACTTCGTCCTGGATCATTGTGACATACTGCCCCCACTCGGCAAGGGCGGCAAGGTCACCGATCTCCGCTGTCTCGACACGCCGCTGAAGGGCCTCGGCGAACCCGGCCACAGAGGAGAGGGGGTTGTTCAGTTCATGGGCCAGGCCGGCGGCCAATCGGCCAAGCGAGGCGAGCTTCTCCTGTCGCACCAACAACTGCTGCGACTGCTTCAACTCGTCATACGAGCGGCGCAGTTCCTCATACAGGCTGGCATTCTCGAGAGCAATGGCGGCCTGAGTGGCCAACGTGATGGCCAGGGTCTCATCCTCTTCACTGAACTCGGCGGCGCCCTGCTTCTCCGTCACATAGAGGTTGCCACGGACCTTCCCTTTTGACACGACGGGTACGCCCAGGAAGGAGTGCATCGCGGGATGATGAGGTGGAAAGCCGTGCGCGCGCGGGTCCGCGGTCAGGTTCTTCAGGCGGAGGGGCTTTCCCTCGCGCACCAGCACACCTAGAATCCCCTTTCCGACCGGCGGAGGGCCTATGGCCTGTCTGGCAGTCTCGTCAATGCCCGCCGTGATGAACCGGCTGAGGCCGCCCTTGCCATCTAAGACGCCGAGCGCAGCATATTTGGCGCTCATCAACTTACAGGCCATGTTGACGATACGCTGCAAGACCTCTTCAAGAGAGAGCTTCGCGCTGAGGATCATCCCCGCCCGTATAAGCATCCGAAGCTGGTTCATCTCTCGTTTGCTCATCCGCTCCCGTTCCTCCACAAACGTGAGCGTGATCAGGGTCTGGAGGCGGTGTGCTACGGGGGCGTAGAGATCGAGGAGCTTCGCCAGCCGATCCACCTCGCCCCGATACCTCTTGAAGAGGGATTGCCTGTACACATCATGCAGCAACGCCAGGCGATCGATGATTTGCTCCGGAGTCCGTCCTCCAAGCACTCCCTGTTTCGCCTTGAGATGGGCATAGGCCAGGGCCGGATCATACCTCCCGGTCTCCACACATTCCAGAACGATGGTACAGAGTGCGCCGGACTCGGGTTCGATCTCATCAAGGGTAAGGCCCTCCAGCAGGCCTTTGGCCCGCATCCGGCGGACCCACTCTCGCCGGAGCAGTTCACCCTTCGCTGAAAAGTGGCTCACGAGCTCTTTACGTAATGTGGTATTGCTGCGAACCATGGACGCACCGCCTCTTTACCGCACGTTGTCCCTTACCGACACGACCTGTCAGCCGACCCGATCCGATGAGGGGAGATAGGGGAATCGAGCATCAACGTAAAAGTCGGCGTTGACAGCAGCCTGCAGCGCCTCTATCCTCTCCTCG
>DATMXF010000223.1:0-4205 GCA_035561835.1 Patescibacteria group bacterium | reverse complement strand
CCTGATCAACAGCAGGCGGGCCCGGCCGGAGCAGGTGCTGGCGCTGACCTTTACCGAGAAGGCGGCGGCGGAGATGGAGCGGCGCGTGGACCTGCTGGTGCCGTACGGGTTCACCGATACCTGGATCTCCACCTTCCATGCCTTTGGAGACCGCGTCCTTCGGGAGCATGCCCTGGTGCTGGGGCTGAGTCCGGACTTCCGCCTGCTCACGGCGGCGGAGCAGGTGATCTTCTTTCAGGAGCATCTGTTCGAGCTTCCACTAGACTATTTCCGGCCACTTGGAAATCCGCTGCGGCATGTGCAGGCGTTGCTCCAACTGTTCAGTCGAGCCAAGGACGAGGATGTCGGTCCCGAGCAGTACGCACGCTATGCAGAGGAACTGGCAAGTCGAGCGATGGCCTCTCCCGATGATAAGGCACTGGCGGAGCAGGCGAAGCGGGAGGCAGAGATCGCCAGGACCTACCAACATTACCAGGAGCTGATGGCGCGAGAAGGGAAGCTGGACTTCGGCGATCTGATGACGCGGACGCTCAGTTTACTTCGGGAACATCCGCTGGTGCTCCAGCGATTCCAGGAACGGTTCCGGTATATCCTGGTCGATGAGTTCCAGGATACTAACTATGCCCAGTTTCAGATCGTGAAGCTGCTCACGGGCTCCCATCGGAATGTGACGGTGGTGGGGGATGACGACCAGTCGATCTTCAAGTTTCGAGGCGCCTCGATCAGTAACATCCTCAGCTTCCGCCGGGAGTTCCCCGAGACCGAGACAGTCGTCCTGGCGGAGAACTATCGCTCGACGCCGAATGTTCTTGATGCCGCGTACCGTCTGATCCAGCACAACAACCCTGACCGACTGGAGTACCAGGAAGGCGTAGACAAGCGCCTGAAGCCTTGCAATGGTGACGGCCCGGCCGTTGAGAGCATAGTCTTTCAGAGCTATCAGGAAGAGGCCGACTGGGTGGCTGAGAAGGTCGAGGAGTTGGTTGAGGCGAAGGCGTGCACGCTCGGTGACATCGCTCTTCTCGTGCGGCGAAACAGCGATGCCGACCCGTTGCTGCGGGCGCTGAACATGAGGGGAATCCCCTGGAGCTTCAGCGGGGCGAAGGGTCTGTACAACAGGGATGAGATACGTCTGGTGATTTCGTTTCTCCGCCTCCTGGCTGACCCGCACGATTCCCTGAGCCTCTTTCATCTGGCCGGCTCCGATATCTACGGGGTGCCGGCTGCCGATCTGACCCTCTGCAACGCCCACGCGCGTCGGAAGCATCGGAGCCTCTACGAGGTGTTGCTCGACCTGACGAGGCGGCCGGGCGCCGTGCCCGAGCTTTCCGGGGTCTCGACTGAAGGGATCGCTGCCGCCACGGCCCTCCTGAGTGACCTGCACCGCTATCTGGACAAGTCAACCCGTGAGGTGACGGGACGTATCCTGTATGAGTTTCTGATGGAACAGCCTGGCTACGGGAAGCGACTGCTGCATTCGAATTCCTCACACGATCATCAACGGGTCAGCAACCTTGCCGCGTTCTTCGGCCTGGTTCAACGATTCGGCGAGGTGGCGCCCCAGGATCGCGTGGCCGGCTTTGTCCCGTATCTGACGATGCTGATCGAGGCGGGCGAGAACCCGCCCGTCGCGGAGGGCGAGACAGCGGAGGAGGCGGTGGCCGTGCTCACACTGCACAAGGCCAAGGGCCTCGAGTTCGAAGCGGTGTTTCTCGTGGGCCTGGTCGAGAAGCGGTTCCCCTCGATCGATCGGCGGGAGACGATCCCGCTTCCCGATGAGCTGATTAAAGAGACACTGCCGTCCGGCGATTTTCATCAGCAGGAGGAGCGACGCCTGTTCTACGTCGGCATGACCCGGGCCAAGCGGTACCTGTTCCTTACGCGGGCGAAGGACTACGGAACAAAACGGGAATGGAAGCGCAGCCGGTTCCTGGCGGAGGCGCTGGCGCTGCCGAAAGAGGAAGAGGAGCAGCCCTGGCGAGGGACGGCAGAGGCGGTCATCGGTCGATACGCGCCGCCGCCCCAGGTCGCAATCGATATCGCTATCCGGGCTGATGCCCCGCTCAACCTGTCGCACTATCAGATTGACGATTATCTGACCTGCCCGTTGAAATACAAATACGTCCATCTCCTGCGGGTGCCTGTGCTCAGGGAGCATACGATCATCTACGGCGCCGCGTTGCATCGGGCTGTTCAGGCGTACAATACCCAACGCCTTGCCGGGCAAACAATGGCGCTTGAAGATCTGATCGAATCGTTTGAAGCCCACTGGGTTAATGAAGGATTTATCTCCCGGGAACATGAGGAGCGGCGGATGCAGGAAGGTCGGGATGCCCTCGCCCGGTTTCATGCCAGTGCCGGGACGAAGCAGCCGCCGACGTCGGTCGAAAAGAGATTCCGATTCCAGCTCGGCGACGATATCGTCACCGGCATTATGGATCGGGTGGACGAGCGTGTGGGCGAGACCGTGATCATCGACTATAAGTCGTCGTCGGTCCGGGACCAAAAGGCGGCAGACAAAGAGGCCCGGGAAAGCCAGCAGCTCGCGCTGTATGCGCTGGCCTACCAGGAGTCGATTGGCCGATTGCCGGATCGGGTGGAGTTGCACTTCCTGACCCCTGGAGGCGTCGTCGTCGGGCAGGCGGTAAAAAAGGAAAAAGATATCGAGCGGGCGGCCGAGCGGGTTCGGGAGGCCGCAACCGGGATTCGGGGAGGTCTCTTTCAGGCGACCCCCAGTCAGTGGGTCTGTAGTTTCTGCGCCTTCAGGGCCATCTGCCCTGCTACCGTGTGGATCGGGGAGCGCCAGGGATGAAGATCGGCATTGATCTCGACGATGTCCTGGCCGATTCGCTCCCGCATTACCTGCAGGCCTTTAATGAGCGCTTTAGCCTCAACGTCGAGCTTGCTGATGGTGCGTGGCGGATCGCCGACAGGTTTCCTCAGATTCCCCGGCAAGAGGCCGACAATTTTTTCTCGGAACTGATCGAGAACGGCTTCTTCTCGTCCAGATCGCTTATCCCCCACGCTAAAGAAGCGGTGGAAACATTGGCCGATGACGGCCATGATCTGTATATCATCACCGGCCGGACCCCGCGAGATGAGCGGATCACGATGGACTGGCTGACGCGCGTCGGCGTACTGTCTTACTTTGAGGCGGTTGTACACAGGACGCGCGACCCGGTGGAGCGCCACAAGGCGGATGTGGCATCGGGATTGGCGCTCGGTCTCTTCATTGAGGATGAGCTGACGGTAGCCCTTACGGTGGCGGAGGCCGCCATCCCGGTCCTGTTGTTCGATCGCCCGTGGAATCAGGGTCCGCTTCCCGGCAACGTGCGCCGGGTCGAGTCATGGCATGAGGCGCTGACACAGATTGCCGCACTGAACGGCGGCAACGGACACCGATAGTCCTGCGCTTTGCTTGCCTCTGATGCTCCGGTGTGGTAGCGTACAGTTATTGTTTAGCAAGGCTCCCGCCCACGTTATTGCGAGAGAGCGTAGCGACCGAAGCAATCCCATTGTTCTTCGCAACTTCAAGAACGCTGAGATTGCCACGCTGCCGTTGGTCGCTCGCAATGACGGAGCCGGAGAGACGTTCATGCCCGTGGGCGAGCCGAGAGCGCATAGGGCGTCGGGACGGATTACACGGATAGTACGGCGTGAAGAGGCATGGCGGTCATTGACGGCGGGGAACGTAGCTCACGCGAACAGAGGATGACATGAGCGGCGACACAGACGATTCGACGAGGACGATCGGCCCGATCCTGCAGGAAGCCAGAACGGCAAAAGGTCTCACAATCGAAGCGGCTGCAGTGGGCAGTAAGGTTCCCCTCTCCTTCGTCCGCCTCATGGAGCAGGAGCAGTTCCACCTGGTTCCCGATTTTCTGTACCTCACTCGATTTCTGACGGACTATGCTGTCTTTCTCAGCCTTGATCCCAAGCAGCTCTTGGCGCAGTTAAAGACGCAAATGGATTCCACCAAGCTGAGGGAGGCGTTACATCCGACGCCACCAATAAGCTCTCGGACTGATCTTCGTCGTCTGCTGATCTATCTGCTGCCTGCGGTGGCCGTCATTCCCCTGATCTTCATCGGGCTCTCCCTTTTCTCCGGGCCGTCACCCACAGTACCGCCAGCCCAGACTATGCCCGCGCCCCCGTCGGCTGAGACAGACACGCCGCCATCGGAAAGCCCTATCACTACCCAGCCC
>DATMXF010000222.1:0-7352 GCA_035561835.1 Patescibacteria group bacterium | reverse complement strand
GCCATCCTGATTGCGGCGCTTCGTAACACGCAGGTATATGCCTATGTAGGTAGCATGTACTCCGCGCCATGTCAAGGAAATAATGCATAGGCGTGTATCTATGTATATTAGCGGCTGGCGAGAGTAACCACTTGATTTTCCTCAGCTTGTTTTCCAATGTGTGCCTAAGTTCCTCAAACTCAGGCTGTCCAGCACCTGTGCGAACAGCCGGTCGAGCGTCAGACGCTTCCACAACTCCCAGCCCAGCCAGCAGGCGCCCAACTGGCGCGGCCGCTCCAGGCGAACCCGGTTGATCAGCACGCGCGCCACCTGCGGATCATCCGCTGGCGGTTCAACGGTTGAGGGAAACAGTTTCAGTTGCTCGGTCTCGCCCTGCTCGTTGAAGACCTCAATGGTTTTCAGCCATCGCGCCTGGGCCGAACTGTTCAACTCGCCGAGATAACAGAGCGTCCTCTGCCGTGGGCCGTCGGGCGTACGCACCGCCTCGACCAGCGACCAGTACGTGTGATCCTTACCGTCCTTCTTGCGTCCGTGCGATCGCAAAAACATGATGGGCCGATTGTGTCATCGCCGTGGGACGGCTGCAAGGGGGTAGGTCTGCACTACATCGCGTTTGTGCAAGCCCCCGAATGACAATAGGGCGTTTGCGTCACCCGAGACGTCATAAATCGTCGAGTGTAATTGTTCCGTGACGAACTTGGGCTGGAGACAGGTAGAAGCCCAATCTCGTAGAAAGTCAAGCTGTCGTGATTATCAAAATCGTGATGGGTGATGCTGGGACTTTCTTCTTACTTCTTAGCGTCGCCCAAGATGGGATGCGGTCCTGCGTGGATGTGATCTGCGGGACTTTCAACTAGCCACCCTCGCTGTGGAGATCTTGCAACAGGCGCTGAAATTCTTCCGACTCCTCAAGGATCTTGGGGCCGATCGCTCGCAGTTTGTCAACTGCCTCTTGTGACAGATGGAAGGTCGTCGGCAGGTTCAGGAAGTAGTCTCGTTCTTTCGTATCCTTGATCTGATCGAAACCGACGTAGAGCCCATACGTTTCTATAGGCGGGGGCGGCCCGGTTGGCATGTGGGCTGCTGGGCATGCGCTTTCGAGAATGCCTGTGCAGGAGGCGTAGAACTTCCTGTCCTTACGCCATCGATTAAATTCGTCCAGGAGTTCCTGCACAGTGTCGAATGAGTAGTTGGCCATTGGAACAGAAGCAATAATGTCAACGATTGTTCTCAGTCCAGGCCCGCTCGGCTTTTTATCGATGGCGGTCTTGGGGTCGGTGCGAGCATCAACAACAATGGCTAGAAGCCTCTTCACCTTTCCTAAATTAATTTTGTTTGGCAGACTCCATGACGGATCGTTCGAGCGAATGGACACCAGCGGACCACGCAGACCGATGTTGTCGGCCACGCCCCCGTCAAGCAGGTGAATGTACTTGCGCTTACCCTGATTCAGATACGAGCGCGCGATACGCGCACGGTTGAAACGGGGCGGGTTGGGCAGGAGGTCCTTCGACGCCTCGTCCATCCAGGGTGGTTCCCGATAGCGGCAAGTCCCGGCATAATTGTTGACCGTGAGAGGACTGAACGCGATGGGGAAGTTGGATGAAGCCGCCACGGCCCGCGCTACCTGCACACCGCTGAGGTCGGAGCATAGAAGGTCGAACTGATCCTGGATGAAGGTAAACCGCGAGCCCATAGTGATGTCGGTCGCATTGATCATCGTGAAAGGCCGATGGGCCTGGTTGATCAGGTCGCCGAAGCTTTTCGCTCTGAAGATCTCCCGATCGTACAACTCGGCGGCAAGTTCGATGCGTCCAAAGGTAGGTGAGGCCAGCCGGACCCAGTTGATCGGGTTGAACAGCAATGCCTTAAGTTCCGCCTCGATGTCCCGGTATAAAAAGACCTTTCGGAACTTCTCCGGATCAAAGAGCTCATCTCTGAATAAGGCGTAATAGGCGGCGGTGAAGCTACCCCCCGACACGGAAGAGATGGCGTCCACTTCGTCGAGCAGTCGTCGTTCCTCACCCTCCCACCGGATTTTTACATCGCGCAGCTTCTCCATCACACCATAAGACAGCGCTGCCGCTCGAGTCCCTCCTCCCGAGAAGGTGAGGATGACGAAAAGGCTGTCGGAATTTCCAGATGCCGTGAGATTTTCAAAACGATACCCAGACTTCGTGTCGTATTGGACAAGCCGGGGATTGGCTGGATACGTGGCACAGCCTGCAATGGTGATGGCAAAGACCGCCGTTAAGGCCGTAAGGAGCCGACTCCTCATACCACACCTCCCGCAGGATGAAAGTCGTCGATAATCATGGGACTGATCCCCGTCGTATTTTGGACCTTCTTTTCGACGATTGCTGGCTGGTAGTCCTGCGGGTCTCCCAGGTCAAACTTATGGTGGCCCCTTTCCACCATGAGCGTATCGTTGCATTGCCCTGCGATCTGTCCATCGATGCGAATGTTCCGCTTTGTTGGGTAGGTGACCACAACATATTCCATGTCGCTCCTCCATCATCTCGAAAAGGTTGGTTAACCGCTCGCCGAACGATGAGCCTGCTCTCCGGAGCGCGTGTCTTACTGGTAGTCAAGGTCTTCGGCGACCCGCTGTACGCTATCGTGTGTGTCGGAGCTTCCCGCATGCGCTGTGCCCGATGTGGCACGGTAGTAACAAAACAGCTCGTGTTCCGTCAGCTTCTTGGCGATGACACCGGCCGCGGTCTCGATCACGCTTGCGAGCGTCTCATTGTTGATACCAAGACCTCCCCCGCCTCGCACCAACTCCCCGATATGCGAGGTGATCGCAGCTTCGGCTCGCAGGCCATCGGTGGTGAGCTTCGCAAAATCATCAACCGGGATCGGTGGATTCTCGGCATCAAACTTCGGGAATCCGAACGCGGCAATCTGTAGAGCTGTGGCCCCTTCGATCGCGGGAACCTGAAAGGCCGCATCGAATAACGCCTCCACGAAGATCCGGGTCAGGTCCGACGCGACACGACGAGAGTCGGCCGACCCGACATGAGCCCGTAGGGCCTGCGTTGACTTTAACTCGTCAAGGGGTAGTCCAGGGAACGCGAGTCTTGCGCCGTTACGGTCTACAAATCCGTCGGAGACGCTCCGCACAATCTTCTTGATCCGTATGTGCGACGCCTCCGCCCCGACGGCGCCCGATGCCTCCTTGAATGCGATCTCACCGAAATAGGCTTTGTTGTAGGCCACCAACAGACGTTCGAAACGCGTTCCTGTCTGAGCGATTCGGTCTTCGTCGTCCCGAATCCGTGCATGCAGGAATTCAACTAACTGGGGCGTGGCGGCCAGGAGCTTGGCATATCGATGGAGCGCCACTCGTTGCGCACCGACACCGATCGAGAGATGTTTCAACCGTTCCGTGAGCTTCACAGCGAGCGCGTCGTGCGGGATCGTATGTTCGTTTACATCGACCAGGTCTTTGATCTGCGTTCGGATCTGCGCTCGCAGCTCTTGGCGGGCCTCGTGAAGCGTGAAATCGAGGGTGTGACGAACCAGCGCCGCCGCCCTGTGTGCCGCGCGCTCCGGCTCTGCGCCAAACGCGGAGGCACTCAGATCAGGCGGCTGAGCGCCGGACGGCTGGTAGGTCTCACCGCTGCAAGCGAGAAAGCGCTCGACTAATTCCTTATTGTCCTTGAACTTGTCGTAGCGCTGTGCCTGATCGGGCAGTGACAGTCTGAGAAGATCGCGAGATGGCCGATCGAGCGAGGCGCAACCGGCAGCGAAGCAGACGAACACAATCGGCAGTCGGTAAAGCAGGCGGGAGACACGCATCGAACACCTCCTCCTTTGAGCTGGTATGTTTGGGAGAATCGTTGATGTGTGTTGACAAAGCCGTCGTGTGGAAGAATGAAGGATTCTCATTCATTTCGCTCAGACTTGTCAAACTAAAATTGGATGCTTTGCGGGTCTGCTCCCTGGGGGTTTTTCCTTGACAAGCGGCATCGCAGAAGCTAAGAAAAGAGCTTGTCCTTGGGATTACGTTTACACTCGTCAATACCCCGGGAGTCGCTTCTATCCGGTCGCGGGAGACGCGCCGTGGGTATCGCGCACCGTACTCGCACATCGAGCGCTCTACTTCATACCATCATCCATCGACAACAAGCGGCCGTTAGCCACATCCTTGACTCACAATCTAAGCGCGTCGCTTCACTCAGCCGGTAGTAATCGAGGGAACAGTGTGAGCGTACTACCTTTTGCCTCTCCTGTGCTCGGCCATGAACGTACAACGCCGGCCGTCTTGCTGGAAATCGCCCAGGCAGTCTCTTCCACGCTTGACCTTAAAGAACTGCTGAAGATTATCGCTCGACGCGCCGCTGCGGCCTGCGGGGCAGATGTCTGCTCGATCTTCCTCTGCGATGCGTCAGATGAGCGAGTAGTTCCGGTCATGTCTCAGGCCGCCTCAGGGGAGCGGCTCGATGAACTCTGGGAACAGTTCACACAATTAGGGAGTCAGAAGGGAGAGCAGATTCTGGCCATCATCGCCACAATCGAACGACGCGCCCCCATCGTCCTGGATAATCCGGCAAGCAGCGGCTTATTGCCAACTCGGTGGATCGAAGCGTTCAGGCTGAAGGCCCTTCTGTCCGTTCCGCTTATTCGTCAGGACAGGGTGATTGGCGTGCTCGTTCTGCACCAGATGGAAGAGGGTAAGCCGTTTACCGATATCCAGGTACGCCTGGCCAGTGCCATCGCCAGTCAGGTGGCGCTGGCCATCGATAACGCCAGGCTGTTTCAGGCAACCCAGGAGCGGTTGCGCGCGTGTGAGACGCTGCTTGCGGTCAGTCGATCCGTCGGTTCCACATTGGATCTCAAGGAGACGCTCTTGCGCGTTGCAAAAGAGGCGGCGCTCGCGGCTGAGGCTGACAGCTCCGGCACCTACCTCTTCGATTCCGAACAGGGGGTCATCCGCCCCTTTGGCGGCTATAACCTCCCGGAGTGGGTATCCGAACCCTTTCAGCGGATCCCTCTTTCTCTGCAGGCCTTGCCGCTTGCCCAAGAGGGGTTTGAACGGAGAGCGCCCGTCTACTCCAATGACGTACCGGCCGACCCGCGCTGTGCACATCCGGCTATTCGACGTCTTGGGTTTCGATCCTGCCTCTTCGCACCTATGATCGTCAAGGACAGAGTCATCGGCGGCCTATTCCTGGTATGGTGGGAGAAATCGCATACATGTACGCCGGAACAGATTCGACTCATGGATGGACTCGCACGGCAAGCCGCGTTAGCGATCGACAATGCTTCCGCTTACCATGAGATCGAAAAGCTGAACATCAGCCTGGAGGATAAGATCGCGAAAAGGACCGGGGATTTGTCAGAGATGAATCAGGCGCTGGAGGCGTCACATCGGCGGCTGCAGGAGCTTGACCGGGCAAAATCTAATTTCTTGCTCAACGTCTCCCACGAGCTTCGCACCCCGCTGACCGCCATTAAGGGTTCGGTTGACAATATGCTGGATGAGATCACGGGGCCGCTCAGCGAGCCGCAACAACGGTACCTGCGGCGCGTGAAGAGCAATGTCGACCAACTTGTTCGACTCATCAATGATCTGCTTGACCTGGCTCGGATCGAGGAAGGCCGAGTCCAGATAAATCCGACCTTCTTTTCTGTGACTGGGCTTGCCGGCGAACTGCTGGATACGCTTCGACCGATGGCGACGGAAAAGGATCTGCGGCTCCAACTTGCCGAAACACAAGACCCGTTGATTGTTTATGCAGATCGCGACAAAGTAAGCCAGATCCTGATGAACCTCATCGGGAACGCGATCAAGTTTACTCCGCACAGCGAACAGATCACCGTGACTGCGCGACACGTTGGAAGTGTCGAGTGTCGAGTGCCGAGCTCAGGACCTGACACCGAAAACCCCAAACCCGAGAGCCCCGGCACCGGCGAGCGGGTCGAAATTTCCGTGACCGACACCGGCGAAGGGATTCCAGATGAAGAGCTTCCCCATATCTTTGATAAGTTCTACCAAGTCCAGCGTGGGATACAGGCAAAGGCGAAGGGGACAGGGCTCGGACTTTCCATCGCCAAGAGCCTGGTAGAGCTTCAAGGGGGATGCATCCGGGTCACGAGTCAGGTCGGCCAAGGGAGCACGTTTACGTTTACCCTGCCCCGACGACCCATGGCGCAGACCCAGGCAACGATAACCCTCGCTGACGCGGAGTAAGCACGATGATCCCCAGCCACAGCAAGATCCTGATCGTGGACGACGACCCCGACATTCGGGAGGTGATGTGTGATCGCCTGAAGGCCATGGGGTTCGAGGTCCTGGAGGCGCCAGACGGTGTGGAGGCCCTGATACGACTCCGAGAGGACTCACCGGCGATCACCCTCCTTGACCTCATGATGCCGAAGAAAAGTGGTCTCGATGTGCTGAGGACGATTCGCGATGAGGGGCTCGAGACGACAACCATTGTGATGACCGCGTATGGCACCATTGACAAGGCGGTAGAGGCGATGCGGGCCGGCGCGTACGACTTCTTGACCAAACCGTTCAGCCCAGGTCATCTGGAAGTGGTCATCGGGAAGGCGCTGGAACGGGAGGCGTTGAAGCGACAAAACCTCCTGCTGTCCGGGGAGGTCAGGGAAAAAGATCTGCTGATCATCGGTCACAGTCCGTCGATCCTAAACGCTATCGAGTTCACCAAGCGAGCGGCGGCCAGCAGTTCGACGATTCTCTTGCAGGGGGAAAGCGGAACCGGCAAGGAGATATTCGCGAGCTCAATTCACCGCTGGAGCCCGCGGCGAGATCAGCCCTTTGTCGTGGTGAACTGCGTGGCGTTGTCGGAAGAGCTGCTCGAGAGCGAGCTGTTCGGACATGAGCGTGGGGCCTTTACGGGCGCGCACCAGCGCAAGCGCGGGAAGCTGGAGCTGGCCGATGGGGGAACCGCATTCCTCGATGAGATCGGCGATCTGAAGCCGCGTCTCCAGGCGAAGCTGCTGCGCGTTCTTCAAGAGCACGAGTTTGAGCGGGTCGGCGGGACGAAGCCGATACGGGTCGATCTCCGCTTCGTCGCCGCCACGAACCGACGACTGGACAAGGCAATCCGCGAGGGATTGTTCCGCGAGGATCTCTACTACCGTCTCAATGTCATCACCGTCTCGCTCCCCCCGCTTCGAGACCGCCCTGAGGACATTGTCCCCCTGACTAATCACTTCCTGGCCCGACACTGCGATAACCTGGGCAAGCGAATCAAGGAGATTACACCGGATGCATGGGAGTTGCTGCAACACTACCACTGGCCGGGCAATGTGAGGGAACTGGCGAACTTCATCGAGCGGGCTGTTGTCCTGAGTACCCGCGATCGGATCACCTCGGAAGA
>DATMXF010000221.1:0-5453 GCA_035561835.1 Patescibacteria group bacterium | reverse complement strand
AATGAACCCTCTGTGGATTCAAGGGCGAACGGAAACTGTAAAGAAGCGTTGGATACACGACACTTACATTAGTTGAACTCGAATCCAGGAGTAAGCTATGAGCACCGTCTCGCCGCTTCGCATCACGCGATTCGCACAGCTCCCACGGCACGCCGCCGAGGTCTGGCAGGGCGGCCTCGTGCGTCTGCCGGTCTGGGTGGAGCATGGTCCGGCAGGCAGGCCATTCCGACCGTGGGGCGCGATCTGGGTCAGCCTGCGCACCGGTTGTGTGCATATGAAGATACAGCCGGAGTTGGGGGGACACGACCCAGGCCTCGCGCTGGAGGCGCTGCTGGAATTCGGACTCAACAAGAAACTCGCCGGATATCGCCCCGCGTGCCTCGACGTCGCTGACGCGGATCTCGGCGCCTACCTCGTGGGCGCGTTGGCCGATAAGCATCTCGCCTTTACGGTGTCCAGCAATCTTTCGGCCGTCAAGCAAATACTGGCCCACTATGGGGAGGCTGCAGGCGGCGCGCCGCTGCCGCCGGATGCGCTGGACGCACCCGGTGTAACGATTGAGCGGATGCGAACCTTTGGGGACGCAGCAAAGCGTTTCTTCCTGGCGGCGCCGTGGCGCCATCTCACCGATGAGGACCTGATCCATGTCGAGGCCCCGGCGGCTGAGCGAGGCCTTCAGCACTTCACGGTGCTGGGCGCCGCTGGACAGGTCTTCGGTGTGGGATTCTTCGAGTCACCGGGGGACTTTGAGGCTATCCACGCCGACCCCGATCCGGAGACCTTTATGCAGGCCCGACCTCGGTGGGCGGTATGGTACGGTCCGATCGAAGAGTTGCCATTCGGGGACGCGGACCTCTGGGAAGACCATGAGCTCCCGGTGGCTGCTGATCACGCGTATCCCGTCGCGCTCCGAGTCGGTGGGAATGTTACGGTCACCCGTCCTGACTCAAGAGTCCTCGCCTACCTGGAAGGACTACTGCTCGCCTTGGCAGAGACGACCGAAGAGGAGATTGATCAGGGGCGCTGGAGCCGCCAGGTCCACACGGCTGACGGGCCAACGACGTTTACGCTCTGCATCCCGTCGCTGCTTCAGCCGCTCGATGCGGCGCGTCCGGCACAGCACGGCGGCATTCCCGATCGGCGGACCATGGAACGGGTCATGGCCGAGATGGAGCGGTTCATGGCTCGATCCGACTTCGACGATCTGGACCAGGCGAACCAGGCGATGCAGGAGCGATTCATCGGCCCGTTCGATGAGATTCCCTCCACTGCCACGACGCCTCTGGAGCGTGCGCAGGATCTTGTCTATCGGGCGTTTGAAGCGCGTGGCCGCCGTCGAACACAACTGGCGCGGAAGGCCCTGGAGCTCTCGGCAGACTGCGCCGACGCATACGTGATACTGGCGGAGCAGGCCGCGGACCCCGAAACCGCTCGTAGCCTGTACGCACAGGCGGTCGCGGCCGGCGAGCGCGCGCTGGGGCCGCTGACCTTCGAGGAGCACACGGGGCATTTCTGGGGCATCGTCCAGACCAGGCCCTACATGCGTGCCCGTTTCGGATTGGCCCGGTGCTTGGAGGAGCTGAGCCATGTGGACGACGCGATCGGCCACTACCAGGAACTTCTCCGCCTCAACCCGACCGATAATCAGGGCGTCCGGGATATCCTCCTCCCGGTCCTGCTCACCACGGGTCGAGACGGCGAGGCCGGGGCGCTGCTCGAGCAATTCGACGATGACATCAGCGCGACCTGGCACTACGGCTGGGCCCTCTGGACGTTCCGTCGGGAAGGGGATAGCAAACCTGCGCGGGACCGATTGCGAGCGGCGATCCGCACGAACCGGCATGTACCCACGTACCTGACCGGCAAGGCGGAATGGCCTGGCCCGCTGCCGGCATCGTACGCGTTCGGAAGCAAGGAGGAGGCGGTGCTCTGTGCCGAGGAGCTTGGCGCCGCGTGGCTGGCGACCCCAGGGGCGGAAGCGTGGCTGGCAGCATCCACGCCAAAAACGAAATCCCCAACGCGCGGTCGAAGACCGGCGAGGCGTTAGGAGGCGGTGCTAACGATCAGTAGCGCTCTTCCCCGCCGCGCTTGGTCCCTCCGCATTCAAGAATCACACACACGATCCGCCGGCGATGGCCGGAACGATGGAGACGAGATCACCAGGCTTGAGCGGCGTTGAGATGCCCTGCAGAAATCGGATATCCTCCTCATTCACATAGATATTGATGAAACGGCGGACGCTGCCGCCCTCATCATAGATCCGTTCCCGCAAGCCGGCATACGACTGTTCCAGATTCTCGATCAGCTCGTTAATGGAGTTCCCCTGCCCTTCCACCTCTCCCTGCCCGCTGGTCAGACCACGCAAAGGGGTTGGGATGCGCACCTTTACACTCATTAATTCGGCTCCTTTCCATGATATTTTGCCACTATTTGTTTCACTCTGTAACTCACTGTTCCTGGCGTACCACGCATTCGGTCATCAGCTTTCAGCAAAAAGAATATCGTGTCTTTCCTGAGTGTGCTGACCGCTGGATGCCGACGGCTGAGCGCTCACCTTGGCGTCACGTCAATGTCATGAGACGCCATCGCCTCATCGAATGAACGAAGGGTCGGCTTGATATGGAACCGAACCTTCAATGATGAGGCGACCGCCTCTTGAGTCTTCAACCCGTTCCCGGTAATACAGAGCACCAGACTTTCATCTCGAGGGATCCGCCCCTGCTCGATCAGTCGCTTGGCCGCCGCTACCGTCACCCCGCCTGCCGTCTCGGCGAAGATCCCTTCAGTGCTGGCCAACAGTTTCATCGCGTCTACAATCTCCTCGTCCGTTGCGTGCTCCCCATGACCGCCACTCCCCTTGACCGCCTTGTAGGCGTAGTAGCCGTCCGCCGGGTTCCCGATGGCAAGCGACTTGGCGATGGTCTTGGGCTTAACCGGTCTGATGATCTCGCTGTTCTCCTTGATAGCGGTGACAATCGGACCGCATCCTTCGGCCTGAGCCACATGCATCCGCGTGTGGCATCCATCCAGGAGACCGAGCCGATCGAACTCCTTAAGCCCCTTCAAGATCTTCGTGACCAGCGAACCCCCCGCAGCCGGCACGACAATATGATGGGGCGCGCGCCAGCCAAGTTGCTCTGCGATCTCGTACCCGAAGGTCTTCGAGCCCTCAGCGTAGTAGGGTCGGATATTGATATTCACAAATGCCCACCCATATTTATCGGCGATCTCGCTGCACAGGCGATTCACTTCGTCGTAGTTGCCGTCCACAGCCACCAGCTTCGGATTATAGATCAAGGTGCCCAACACCTTGCCCTGCTCCAGGTCGGCCGGCACAAACACGAAGCTGGGAAGCCCTCCCTCGGCGGCATGGGCAGCCACCGAGTTTGCCAGATTGCCGGTGGACGCGCAGGCCACCACCTTAAAGCCAAACTCGACGGCCTTCGTCACCGCCACCGCCACGACCCGATCCTTGAACGAAAAGGTAGGGTGGCTGACGGTATCGTTCTTGACATAGACCTCCCGCATACCTAACGCACGCGCCAGGTTATTGGTCCTCACGAGGGGCGTCATCCCACAATGTTTCCCGACTACGGGCTCCCCTTCGATCGGCAGCAGCGCCTTGTATCGCCAAATGCTGGGCGGTCCGGCCTCGATCGCCTTTCTCGTCAATCTGCCTCGAATCGCGTCGTAATCATAATCGACCTCAAGAGGCCCGAAACAGTATTCACAGACATGCAGGGGATCAGCCGGGTATGGTCTGCCGCACTCTCTGCACTTGAGTCCCTTCACCAGCGCCATCTTAGCGTCCCTTCTCCGGAGTCGGCTCGATCCTGATCCCTAGACCGGCCAGGTAGGCAATCCCCTTATTCAACGCTTCCTCCTCGCCGTCCAGCTCCAACATGACCTCGCCCGTCTGCTCCGTCACCCGCGCCCGACGGACATTCGGAATGAGTTTGAATTCCCGCGCAAGCCGATAGATGACCGGCTCTTTGATAAGCGCCTGCGGGTAGATGAGGGTGATCATCCGTTTCGGCATCGTATGACCCCTTTTGTGAAATGAAAAGCCCCTTCTCAAGGTTGCGAGAAGGGGCTGTCGAAATCGACGGCTTCCTTCTCATCTCTCATCCCGCCCTGTGTCTGGGATGTAGGAGTTGGCACCACTGTTTGCCGGTGTGGACCGCAAACCGGTTGCCGTGGCTTCGCAGGGCCAGTCCCTCAGCCACTCTGGATGAAAAGGTCAACGCCCGTTATATAATCAAAACGACTTTCCCCTGTCAAGCACAAATCAAGCGGCTCAAGAGACGATATCCTGTTCGATCGGCGCCACATGGACGCCACGTTCCTCCAGCCACTTCATTCCATTCTCAAGCGGCTGCGGCTCTCCCTCGAGCTCAGCCATGATCCACCCGATCCCTTCGGTAAAATCAGCCTGACGAATGTTAAACACTAAGCCGAATGTCTGACTCAACTGCCACAGGATCGGCTCCTCGGTCAGCTTACCGGTGAACGTCAGGTGCACTCGTTTTTTCGTCATCGCCTCTCTCGAAGATCGACCATGTAGATTCCGCTTGAGCCCTTCACCCGGTGGAGTATAAACTGTCTCAGGTGGACAGTAAAGTCCAAACCTGCCCCGGATGGCTTTTATGGAGAGTTATGGCGCAATGCCGACCGAGATACCGATACTGACGCCGCATCAGATGAAGAGCATGTTAGAGACCGGTGTACTGCTGATCGATCTACGCCAGCACGACGCGTTTGCCTCAGGCCATATCCCACGAAGTGTCAATGTTGCTTTCAGTCGTAAGAGTCTTGCTGAGCGTATCGCGACTGCGATCCCGCCAGATCGCTCGATCATACTCTTCTCCGACGAGGCAACGGTTGCCAAGGCCGCCGGCGACGCCCTGTACGGGATAGATCGAAATCCTCTTCCGGGTATCGTCACAACGGGGATCGACATGTGGCGCACCGACGGACTCCCGCTTGCTGCGCTGCCACAAATATCTGCCGCCGCGCTCCGGCAACGATTACACGCCCCCCACGATGACCTGGTGCTGATCGACGTGCGTGAGCCCTTTGAGTGGGAATGGGGCTACATTAAAGAGTCGCTGCTCATCCCGCTTGGAGAGATCTGGCAGCGCTCCGGTTCGCTCGATCCGCGTAAAGAGATCATCCTGATCTGCGCGGAAGGCCTGCGCAGCAGCACGGCAGCCAGCATCCTGCTGCATCACTGCTTCCCGAGGATCGGCAACGTGCCGGGCGGTATGGGTAACTGGCTCAACGCCGACTACCCTACCGTCCGGCTGTCACAGTCGCCACAACACTAATTATACTCCCTGCATCCATTCCGCCAGGATCTCCGAGACCTCCGGTCGTGTAAACTCCTCCGGCAGCGGCTCGCCGTTCCGAAGCAGCTCGCGAACGCGCGTCCCGCTCAGGGTAACTCGTTCGGT
>DATMXF010000220.1:0-2272 GCA_035561835.1 Patescibacteria group bacterium | reverse complement strand
GGGGGAGATGGAAAGGAGGAGGTGAGGCGAAGCGCACGAGGACTTCGGAAGTGACCAGTGTTTCGAATCTGCAGTGGATCACTTGCATATCACGATCAACCAGAACAGGAGGCAGAACAGCATGAAGTCATTTCGAAAGGTAGCGATCGCGGCGATGTTGGCGGTCGTCCCGGCATTGGCGGTAGGCACGGCGTGGGCAAACACCGAGCTGGTGCCTGGTTCCCGCCTGGTTGCACCATACTGGGACATCAGAACGGCCGAAGGCCGGACTACGCTGTTGCTTATTGCGAATGTGTCACGGCGAGCCAATCTTCAGAAGAATGCTGACATTGGCAACCTCAGCGGGGCATGTAACCTTGATTCTCCAACTGGACCCACAGGGATAGCCGGGACGAACTGCGCTGTCCATCTTGAGTTTTACGATAAGACCTGCGATAACATCGACCTCACGATCGATTTGAGTAAGCAGGATATCGATCAGTTGGATCTGCTGAACGATTCCGACCTTGGGGGCGTCAGGGCGCTGGCCAGCGGAACGGGATGGGTGGACATTGACGTCCGACGAGCCATCACTGGGTCCGGTCACACCAATACGAGCGTACAGGCGAACGTCCTGGTAGGGACGGTTGTCATTAGCGACTCCGACGCCGATTTTGCCGTGGCCTACCCCATGGCCGCTAGCCAAGGGAGCTCCGACGGCGGGTCTGGCGCGGCCGCTCATGACATTGTCAGCCGCGATGGGCAAGGCGATGCGAATGTGTGGACGGGTGCCTTTGAATCGTTCCCGGCCAAGGTCTATGTTCCGATGTTCTTTGCCGAGGGCGTAAACGGCAGCTATACCTTCACCAGCACCTTGGCGATTGCCGGTCCGGCCCAGTCAATTCGGGGTGGTGAGGCGCCCGGACAGGACCTCGAGGATGATCAAAATACGGCTGGTATCAACGAGGGCATTCTGATCGACGCCGAAGTCGATATCGTTGATGCCTGTGAAAACGCACAGTCTGACGACTTGCGCGATCACTACATCATCGGGACGTTGCAGGGGCTCTTCACCAACGATGTGACCGCTCCGTACAATACGACCGGCACAATCGGCACCTGCGTGTATCCGTCTGCTGACGTTGATCGCAAGGCGACCGGCGCCTTCCAGGGCGGCTTTATCGATATCGCGAACAATGCGCTTGCACTCGAGTGGAGCGGCGGCGTTTCCGGGACGCAGGGCTCGCCGAATTACGGCATTGAGCGCGGTCTGGTGGGCGTCCTGATCCAGGGCGCAACGGCCGGTAGCTCAAAGACCGGTGACGCGATGCGGCTGTGGGGCGAGTGTTCCTATGGCACCGACGGTTCTGGCGGTATCGCCAGCACCGGCTGCCGAGAATCGTACAGCTTGGTGGATTCGGTATCACACGCCGATCTTCGGCCGTAGTAGTCACTTCACCAGTTGTAGTTTTTACACCAACGGGCCAGGGGGTTTTCCTCTGGCCCGTTGTTTTTGGCGTGCTGAGCATGTTCGACGGCTTATTATCGAGGACTGGTCCAGCGGTGCCGAGCATCCACAGCGAGTAGAGGTGGGCTTGTCAAGTCGGGAATGACAAACAGAGTAAAGAGACTTCCTACCGTTCGTACTGAGCGAGGTCGAATCGCATAATGGTGGGTGTGGGGGACAGGCTTATCTTATCGCATTATTCCGGCTCGCGCCCGCTATGCGGGTGCGAGCCGGAATTCGGTGTCGATATAGCCCTATTGGGTCAAACCTTCGATGACGGTTTGGTCGTTGAGCGACTGCTTGGAGGTGGTTCCCGCGGTGACGGTCACCGGGACAACCCAGACCGCCAATGACGGTGGGGACGGTAGCTCGGCCAGCAGCAACCACCGGCCTTCCGGGACATCGCGGAATTCAAACTTTGGGTCGTCGCCGGTTTCCGTACGTACCTCCCGAATCAGCTCAGCGTGTCCTGCGTCCCTCAGCCGCGTGCTATAGCTGATCAGCGCCTGCTTGAGTTGATCCAGCGCCTGAAACGGTAAAGGGGAAAAATTGCCCGCCCGGTAGACCTGTCGCGTGTGTTGGACTGTGGCCTCCAGTTCGGGAGTCAGCGGCATCAGCACGACCGGTCGATCCGTCAGCGGGGTCGCCACTCCGGGCTCGCGCAGGTAGAAGAAACCTGAGACCGAGCCGGTCCGGCCCTCTTCGCGGTACGCCTGCAGCCGCGCGAGTGTGGTCGGTAGATCCGAATCCGGCTTGCTGGTTGGTGATGTAGTTGCGCAGGCCGAC
>DATMXF010000219.1:0-18690 GCA_035561835.1 Patescibacteria group bacterium | reverse complement strand
CGGCCACGGTCGAGTTGCCCCCTCCGCCTCATTGCCCGTTGGACCGGGTGTAGCAGCCGCACCTGACGAAACGCTGATCGCTGACTGATCGGCGGTCTTGCGCGGCGGGTCCGGGTAAGAGGATTAGGCTAGTCGGCGTCTTAAGCAGGCGCTGAGCACATCGACGACCGCGACGATCAGGTAGATCGCGATGATGAGAGTGAGCAGCCGGTGCTCCAAAAAGAGGCTGATCGCGATCTGGATCTGCTGGCCGAGGCCGCCGGCCCCGACGTAGCCCAGGATGATCGCCTCCCGGATGTTGACCTCCCAGCGGTACAATGTGTAGCCGACAAACTCCGGCAGAACCTGCGGGAGGATGCCGTAGAGCAGGATCTGCAGCCGGCCGGCGCCGGTCGCCTGCAGTGCCTCGATCGGTTGGGTCGCGACGTTCTCCATCACCTCCCCAAACAGCCTCCCCAAGACTCCGCCTGTATGTATCCCCAGAGCGAGCATCCCTGGGAACGGGCCAAGGCCGACCGCAAAGACCAGGATCAGCGCCCAGACCAGGTGAGGGACGGTCCGAAGGAGGTTGAGGGCGGCTTTGGCGCTGAGGTGCAGGGCGGTGCGGAGCGCGCGAGCCCACGGGCGGCTTCGTTCCATCTCGAACAGTAGCCCGGTCAACATCAGGTTGCGGCTGGAGAGGAAAACGAGGGAAAAGGCGATCAGGACCGCCAGGATCGTTCCGAGAAACGACATGGCGAAGGTCTCAAGGGTCCAGTAGCCGGTCTTGAGCAGGAAGTCCTTGGAGAGATCTGGCGGAAAGAGCCTCTTAATGTAGGTCAGGATCTGGGCCGCACTCTCCCCGCCGAGCAATCCGCGCAGCGAGAATTCCGTTCCCACATAGCTCCAGGCCATCAGCGCGAGGAAGCCGGACAGAATCATCAGGTTAGGAGTTGAGAGGACACCCCGCCCTTGTGCTGAGGCGAGTCTTGTCGTCTGCGCAGGAGTGTTGGTCATCAGAGGCTCGACCGACCAAGGATCGCGCTTCTCACCCTGGTACTCAAAGCATCAACTCCAGCCACCATCATGAACAGGATCGCGATCAGGGTCGTGACTTGGTTAAAATTAAACATCCGCATCGAGATCTCGATCTGCTGACCGAGCCCTCCAGCGCCTACGAAGCCCAGAATCGCCGATGCCCGAATGGCGCACTCCCAGCGATACAGTGTGTAGGAGACGAGGTTCGGTAGGGCCTGCGGTATCAGGCCATACAGGAGGATAGTGAGCCGCGAGGCGCCTGTCGCCTGCAGCGCCTCTAACGGCCCCTGATCCACATGGTCCAGGATCTCCGAGTAGACCTTGCCCAACATCCCCGCGTAGGAGATCCCGATTGCCAGAACCCCGGGGAACGGTCCCAACCCGACAGCTCGGACGAACATGAAGGCCCAGACGAATTCAGGGAGGGTGCGGAATAGGTTGAGGATCGCCTTCGCCGACAGATAGGAGATCCGGCGAAGCTGGGATCGAAAGGGGGAACCGATCCTGTCGTGTTCGTTCATGATCCCCCTGAAAGTCAGCGAGCTGGTGGCTACAAGCCCCAGGGGCAGCCCTATGGCTACAGCCATCACGATTCCCATCAGGGAGATCTGAACGGTTTCCAGAATCGGGCGGCCCAGGAGACTGAGGAAGTTCCAGGACAGGTCGGGGGGAAACATGCCGGAGATAAACTTCCAGATGTTCCGGCGTCCTTCCGGATCGAAGAGCGCCAGAGGCTTCACCTGAGCAAGATGATAGCTTTCCAGAAACGTGAGGATAAATAGGACAACAAAGACAATCTGGAAGGTGGAGAAGCGCCTAGCCGGTAAGGTGAGGCTGGCAGGACCAGACGGATCGGTGCTCCGCACGGTCGGGGACCTCCTCTTCAATTGTCTCAGTTCGGCCTCCGGCATAGAGGGCTGTGAGATGTTCATCGGTTACCTCTGCGGCCGGCAGGTCAAACAAGGCCTTCCCATCCCTGAGCCCGATCACTCGTGGAAAGTGGGCCAGGGCCAGGTCAACACTGTGAAGGTTCATCAGCAGGGTCTTGAGGTAGGTTGTACTGAGATCGAGCAGCAGTTTCACGATGCCGGTCGCCAGCGCAGGATCGACTGAAGAGACCGGCTCATCGGCCAGGATCACCTCCGGATTTTGCGCCAGCATTCTGGCGATCGCTACGCGCTGCTGCTGGCCGCCGGACAATGACTCGGTCCGCTCGTACAGTTTGTCGGAGATGCCGACCTGCGCGAGCGCCTCACAGGCAAGATTGAGTTCAGTCGGACGGATCAGGGAGCGCATGGCCTGCCAGATAGACCAGGAGCCCAGCTTACCTGAAAGCACATTATGGACGACCGGCAGACGTGGGACCAGGTTATGCTGCTGGTAGACCGTTCCAATTCTTCGTCGGACCTCTCGCAGCCGTCGCCCGTGGAGGTGGCTGACATCCTGCCCGTCGAATAGCAGGGTACCGGAGGTTGGGGGGATCGTCAGGTTCAACATCCGAAAGAGCGTCGTCTTGCCGGCCCCGCTTGGACCGATGAGCGCCACCTTTTCACCTCGGCGCACCTTCAGATCGAGAGCGTCCAGCGCGACGATCCGGCCATCGAAGATCTTGGAGATGTGACTGAGCTGATACATCGACGTCGAGTAGGCTATCTCAGTAATCCGGCTGCGCCGGCCGCTTCTTCAATCGGCTTAAACTGCTCCGGCTTGACCCGGACATACCGCTTGGTCCGCTGGAGGTCCATCAGGACTTTATTCGCCGGGTTGTCGTAGTCCAGTTTGGTAAAGGCGGCGGCAATCTTTTCGACCAGGGCGCTGTCCAGATCGCCCCGTACGGTCCAGACATAGTCGACGTAGGGCGGTGTCGTCCAGAACACCCGTACCTTGTTGGGATCGACCTTTTTGGCCTGAACGAGCTTGTCCCAGACCGCCTCATTCAAGGCTCCGGCGTCGACCTTCCCGCTCTCGACCCAGAGGGCTGTCGCGTCGTGAGCGCCGCTGAAGCTGAATTTCGCGAGGTCTTTTTCCGGGTCGATCCCATTCTGCAACAGGAAATAGCGCGGCATGAGATGGCCTGACGTCGAACTGACACTTCCAAACGAGAAACTCTTGCCCTTCAAGTCGGTCAGGGATTTAATACCGGTTTCCGGTCTGGTAATGAATTTGCTGTGGAAGCGAAGATCCTCCTCTCGGCTGATCAGCGGAATTGCGTTGCCTGTCCGTTTCCGGGCCTGGACAAAGGTAAACCCGCCATACCAGACCATATCGAGTTTCTTGGCCGCCAGGGCTTCGACGGTTGCGGCGTAGTCCACCACGGGGATGTATTTGACCGGGATGCCCAACTCTCTGCTCAGATACTCGGCGAAAGGCGTGTAGATCCGCATCAACTCGGTAGGGTTCTCATCAGGGATGGCTGAAACCCGTAGTTCCTTGAGCGGTTCAGACCAGGCAGGACCGAGCAATCCAAGGCTCGTTACAACAGCGATTACACTTGATAGCCAGGCATAGATCCACCGACGGCGCATGGAGACCCTCCTGAGGGCTGAATATGCGATCTCATCTTCAAAACGACACAAACCCTTTGTAACACTACGCGGCTTATATCCGATAAGTCAAATCGGAAAAGCCTATGATCCTCACTCAGATTATCGGCACGCTTTGCACAGACAATCGTCTGGTTGGTCTGCGTGGTCTATCTTGCCATTTGGTCTGGACCAAACGACGAAACAGACCGAGAAGACGAGATAGACCAGATTGATGGAGGGGGTTGAGGAAAGAGGACGGCCTCTCCGATACGAGACGGATAGTCCGATCAGAGAGGCCGTCACGACTGACCGACCGGGGGTGCCGGGTCAGTCCGTAATGCTCACTTCAACGATTTCTTGATATCGTCCCACAGGGCGCCTGTCGCCGTGCCTACTGCGCCGCCCACAATGGCGCCTGTCGTCGGACTGCCAGCCATTGCCCCGATTGCTGCGCCACCGGCCGCGCCGATAGCGCCGCCGCTCAAGGCGCGTTGCTGGCGTGTCGACATCCCGGCGCACCCTGTGGTGAGCGCGAGTACAAGCACCCCTAACGCGATCGGCTTTGAGATTGCCCGGCGCATCAAGCTGCCTCCTTCTGGCGAGCGATCAAGTTATCGTTCGCCTTTTTTTTTGTACTTTCCGTTGAGCAGATGTTCAAAAACTCTTGTATCTTGAGGGGCTTTGGCAGGACCTGTGTAATCCCCGCCTGCGCCACGATCTCTGGATCAAGTGTGTAGTAGTCGCCTGTAATGAGGATGATCGGGGTAACAGTATCAGTCTTCCGTATGAATGCACTCATATCAAGACCGGACATTCTGGGCATCCGGTAATCTACAAGGATAAGATCGAAGGGGCCGTTGTGCAGGGCGTCCAAGCCCGCCAGACCGTCTTCCGCGGTCCACACCTGGTAACCTGCCGCTTCAAGCAGGTCGCTCAGGAGTTCCCTGAAGAGCGTGTCGTCGTCCACGACGAGGACTTTCTGCCTTGTATCGCTTGATGACAACCGCTGCAACCTCACGGCTCGCCTCCCTGTGTTTTCGGGATGGAGGAGCAAGCAGTATGCCAGAGATCAAAGTCGAGCAGAAAAACGTGCAACGTACGTAGATTCAGTGAGTTACATCACTGCATCGACATCCGTCGATCTTGACTGTCTTTCTCGGGACGTAAAAATAGGAGGGTACTAAGTAAGTTTTACCAGTTAATGAACCGAGGTGGAGAGTTCACCGGAAAGGACGTGCGCCTTCTGAGCTAAATTCATTGCCTGTTGGAAGTCTTTGTTGCCGAGTGCCTCCCTTGCTTGCGAAAGGAAGCTCTGAACGGTCTGGAGCATCTCCTCTTGGTCGGCCTTTAATTTCCGTTGATTGATCGATAGAAGGATCCGTTCGACTTCCTGGATCGTTGCATTGATCTCCTCTGTCATCTGCTTTTCCTGCCCGGAGCTGACCTGGGGAGCCAGCCGTGGCGGCGGTTCCTGGCGTGGCGGCGGTTCCTGGCGTGGCGCAGGGCGCGCTGGGCGTACGGGGGCCGAGGGCGGCTGGGTCGGCCCGAAAATCGCTTTAAGCTGAGTGCAGCCGGTGGCCAGGGTGAGGGATAGAAATGTGACGATTATTCGAGAAATCACGACGAAGATTGCTTTCACCCCTGATTAGGCTGTGGGAAAAGTTACCGTCATTGTTGCCCCCTGTCCTACCTTGGAGTCAACCTCAATATTGCCGCCGTGCATCTGAATGATCCGGTACACCAACGATAGTCCAATTCCGTTGCCGTCCGGCTTGGTAGTATAGTAGAGACGGAATATCTTGTCGAGGCTTTCGGCCGGGATTCCGATCCCTTGATCGATCACATGGGCGCGGATGATACCCTCAACGAGCCGATCTGTGGTGAGGGTGACGGTTCCTCCATCCGGCATTGCTTGGCACGCATTGAGGACCAGGTTGAGAAACGCCTGTCGAAGTAACTCAGGATCGCCGTTGATCGGAGCGATCGTATCGTCGAGGCGAAGAGCAAAAGTTACCCCCACGTGCGCCCCTTGCGCTTCAGTCAACTGGACGACTTCCCGGAGGAGACTGTTAAGATTCATGGGCCGAAGCTCAAGAGTCTGAGGACGGACAAATCGGAGAAAACCTTGCACCATACGATCAAGGCGATGAACTTCCCCACCAAGAAATTCCAGGCTCTTGGCTACCGTCTCCGGAGGATCGTTCAGTTTCTGCTTTAACAGCTCTAAATGGATGATCATGGAGTTTAACGGATTCTTGATTTCATGGGCAACCCCTGAGGTCAGCTTCCCAAGGTCGGCCAGCTTCCTGGAATAGTCTACGAGTGACTGGATCTGCCGGAGCGGTTCGGTATTCTTGAGCAGGACCATCCCTCCGACAATACCATCTCTGTCGAGCACCGGGTAGATGGAGGCTAGGACATCTAAAGGGACGTCGCGGTGTTCCCCCATTTGAAGCGTCAGGTTTCGTACGGGCCCTCGCCGCTCGAAGCTCTCGACTATGGCTACGACTAAGGGGTGAGTGTCCCCCAGGATCTGCGTCAGCGATTGACCGACCGCATTCACGAGTGGGCGGGCGAGCAGGATCTCGGCCGCCGGGTTGGCGAAGATGATGGCCTGCTCGCTGTTCAGCAGGATGATGGCGTCTTCCAGACGGTGAACGATCCCTTCTAATTTGATCTTTTCGCTAATCAGGGAGGATCGGTCTTCCTGGACCTGGCGACCCAAGAGGTTGAGCTTCGCGGCAATCTGTCCAACCTCGTCGTCGCGGTCGGACACAAAGGCCGTATCAAAGTCACCTTGTGCCATGCGATCAACGCCCTGGGCAATCTGGCGCAACGGCACCAGTACAAGGTTTGAAAGGACGATCGCGACGACCCAGGCAAGTGGAAACGCGACTGCTGCTGTCAGCAGGCTTTGTCGAACAGCGGTGGAGAGTTCGCGCCAGAGCAGGCCTCCGGCCAGTCCGAGCCGGATTGCCCCGAACGGCCGATCGTTAAGGCTCAGCGGCAGGGTTGTTTCAAATATCTGAGGTTCGCCGGCCAGCACCGCAAGTTGACGAAGCGCATTCATCTGCAACAGGTGTTCGATTTTCGGCCGGGATTGGGCTTTGTGCTTTTCACGTGAACGCTGGCTGTGCATGAGGACCGTATCCGATCGGTCAGTGATCATCGCGTAGACCAAGTGCGGGGAATAGCCGATGCTGGCCTCGAGCAGGGCGCGGAGCTCCCGGTCGTTGCGCAGCGCATCCCCCAGATGGCTCCACTGTGCACGAGCCATCACCCGGGTGCTGCCGGAAAAGATCTGCTGCGCCTGTATGGTGCCCTTTTCCGCCGCATGCTGAACAACCAGGCGGGTGGTGGTGGAGAGGTGAACGACTACTGTGAGCGAGACGATCAGGAAGATCAGAAGACTGATGCCGAGGACCGCCTTGCCTCGGAGGCCGAACGACATGTGAACCTATTCCTCCCGATCCGCCGGCGAAGAAGCCTCTTCGCGATAGCGGGCCAACTTATTATGGAGCGTCTTCAGACTGATCCCAAGGATCTCCGCAGCCTTGGTCTTATTGTGGTGTGTGTATTCCAGCGTTGTGAGGATCAAGGCCTTTTCTGCCGCATCGATCGTCGTCCCGACGGGGAGAGTGGGCTCTGGGGTCGGCTTATGGTGCGAACTGGGGAAGTTCGGCGGCAGATCGGCGTGGGTCACCGTATTTCCCTTGGCAACAAGGACCGCCCGTTCCAGTACATTTCGAAGTTCTCGAACGTTGCCGGGCCAATCGTGCTCGGTCAGCACGGTAAGTGCTCCTGCGTCCACGCTGCCCACTGTCGTGCCGTATTTCTCTTTAAACTCTTCAAGAAACGAGCGAATAAGGAGGGGAAGATCCTCTCGCCGTTCCCGAAGAGGGGGGAGATAGATACTGAAGACGTTCAGCCGATAATAGAGATCCTCGCGGACCAGACCATCCTGAACCGCTTGCACCGGATTCTTATTCGTTGCGGCGACTACCCGGACATCAACGTGAATCTCTTTGCTTCCGCTCAGACGGCGAAAGGTCCCTTCCTGGAGGATTCTAAGGAACTTGGCCTGGGTGGAGACCTTCATCTCGGCGATTTCGTCAAGAAAAATGGTCCCGCTGTCGGCCAGTTCGAAATACCCCATTCTTCGCTCGGTAGCCCCCGTAAATGCCCCCTTCTCGTGGCCAAAAATCTCACTTTCCAGCAGCGTCTCCGGGATAGCGGCACAGTTGATCGGGACGAAGGGGCCCTGTTTCCGCGGAGAGAGATCATGAATCGTCCTGGCCGCCAGTTCCTTCCCGGTTCCGCTCTCTCCCCAGATGAAGACGGGCGCAGTGCTGGGCGCCGCCAGTTCCAGTAGTCGATAGACCTCCTGCATGGCCCGTGTATTGCCAATTAACTGTCCGAATCGGCCGAGATGACGAACCTGGTGGCGCAGAAGTCTGACCTCCTTCAATACCGCTCCACGCTCGAGGGCCTTCTTCACAAGGACGCGGAGCCGCCCGACATCGACCGGTTTGGTAAGGTAGTCGTAGGCTCCCTCTTGCATCGCCTGGACCGCAGTCTCGATGGTCCCCTGGCCGGTCAGAATGATCAGGGAGGGAAGGATCGCATCGCTCTTGAGGGCGCGAAGAAGAGCGATGCCGTCAATTTTCGGCATGACGAGATCGGCGATAATGAGGGACGGCTGGAGTTCGGAGGCCTTCTCCAGAGCCTCCTGACCGTCAGCAGTAGCGGTGACCTCGTATCCCCAGCTTGCGAGGAGCTCTTTGAGGCCGGCTCTGGACGCGGGTTCGTCGTCTGCAATTAAGATTCTTGTTTGTGTCATCGTCACTTTGAGAGGAGACGGCTTCGACAGCCGTAGGTTATCATAGAAGCTTTCCGCGGTTTTGTGAAGTCTCGTTCGTCGCCGTGCTTGAAAACCTTTGCAACCCTGTGGTAATGTGCGATATCACGATGCGAAGCACAGGAAGGTTCTCAATCAGCAAGCTCATACAACGATTCCGAATCTGGCCACTGGCGATTCCAGTCATGGTCATGACGGGGTGCGCGACCGTTTTCCCTGAGATCTTCCCTCCTGCCGGTATCCCCGTAGAGGCGAAACGACTGTCTTTTACGATGATCGCCCGGAACTATCGCTGTGAGCCCTCTGTCATCGCGGTAGATCGAGAAGGGAGGTCGGCGCTGGTTAAAGTCGCGATTCGCAGCGATGGCGCCAGACATGTGTTTTCAATTCCCGATCTGGAGGTCAGACGCTATATCGAGCCGGGGCAGGAAACCACCATTGAGTTTCTGGCAGAGCGTTCCGGAGTCTTCGCGTTCGGCTGCACCAGGTTTCCGTGGATCAGTCCGCTCGACCATAAAGGGAAGCTCGCAATCAAGTGATGCCTCATGCGCCGACGGCGCGTCAATGAGGTTGCAGATCGGTACGTTGGGCCCCCATCACTATGTCCGCCATGGGTGCACCGGGAGATCGGCAAGGCCAATTACTTTGACGCCGGCTTGGGCCACGAGATGATCGTGCTCTACTGTGCTGCCGCTGACCCCGATCGCCCCGATCAGGACCCCTTCCGTGTTGACGATCGGCAGCCCGCCGGGAAAGGTGATGAGCCCATCGTTACTGTGCTCAATCCCGTAGAGCGGGCCGCCAGGCTGGGACAGCTTGCCGATCTGTCCTGTCGGCATCGCAAAGAAGCAGGCGGTTTTCGCCTTTTTGAAGGCGATGTCGATACTTCCGACCCACGCATCGTCCATCCGGACGAACGCCTTCAAGTTGGCGCCTGAGTCCACAACGGCAATATCCATACACGTCCCAAGCTCTTTGGCTTTGTCGATAGCCGCTGCAATTGCCTTCTCTGCCTGTTCAAGCGTGACGTGCATACGACTCCTCCTTCTGCCGAATCGGGTTCCTTGGGCCCCTGCCGGACGGCGATCTCCCTACCCAATGCTCGCTGCTGCCAGAATCCAGTAGGCTGGCGCGATGATTATCCTCACTTTGGCGACGGTTGACAAGAGGAAGAAGAGCGGATGTCAATGAGACGTTGAAGAATCGAGCGTTGTATCCGACCAGGGGAGGATCGGGAAGAACCGGATAAAGGCAAGGTAGGACAGGATGGCTGCGCTTGCAAACCCTGCGCTGATCAACAGCTCTGGGATGCCCATAGGCGCCGCCGGGCCTTTCCAGAGCGCCGGGACCACGAGTACATACCGCTCTACCCAGATGCCGCCCGCGATCGCCAATCCCATCGGCAGCAGGGCAAAAGGGTCCTGCTTGGCGCGACGGCTGAAGAAGACGATCAGGGGTCCTAGAAATCCCGCAATCAGCGCGACCCAGGAGAACAGCGCCCACGGGAGCACCTGAGTTCTCAGGATCACATACTGGGTCTCCTCCGTGATGTTGCCGTACCAGATGACAATGTACTGGGCCCACAGCAGGCCGATAACCAGCATATCGAAGCCGAACAGGAGCTTGCCCAGGTCATGGAAATGACTGGCGGTGATCCATTGCTCCAGTCCGAGAGTCATCCGGAGTATGATGGTAATGACGGCGATTCCGGCGATGCCAAGATACAGGCTGCTCATAAAGAAGTATCCGCCGAACAAGCTGCTGTACCAGTAAGGATCCAACGTCATAATCAGGTCGAATCCCAGCAGGCTGAATACGACCGCATAGGCGACAAGGATCGCCGGTCCGAGGACGCCAAGAGTACGGCGCGACCGTTGTGCCTCTGCCTCGAATTCTTGCCAGCCGCGCGTCAGCCACGTGTAGAGCGGGGTAGCCGGGATGAGCGAGTGCTCCAGGGCGCGTCCGATCTGAGGGCGAAGGTTATAGTACAAATACAGCAGACTGAGCGCCACCATCACCGCCAAGCCAAGACCGTTTCTGAAGAAGAAGAGCGGTACATTCAGCCATGCCGCCTTTTCAGGGATCGGATGACGCACCCATGGGAAGAGCCAGTAGCGGCCAAAGAAGAGCGGGACGTACATCAGCAGGGCGACCGGAAGGAACGATCCCATCCCGATGGCGACCCGTTTGATGACATGACCCCAACGGGCATTGCAGAGATCGTAGATGGCCGCAAAGACCACTCCGGCCTGAGCCAGTCCGGTCCAGAAGAGAAAGTTCACCAGGTAGATCTCCCATACCCGGACCGGTTGCTCTGCGAAGATACCCAGCAAGAAGGTCAGGAGGCCCACCGCCAGGAATCCCACCAGGACCCCGGTGGCCGAGCGATGGCTCCTGCGCGGAATCCTGCGGATACTCTCCTTGAGGCCGACCAGTTCGGCTAGTTCGGTCATTGCCGCTGCAAGCTCCTCAGGAAATTGACGATCTCCCACCGCTCCTTAGGGGTCAGGACCTCGCCGTGAGCAGGCATAATTGCGCCGCCGTTTCGGATTGTCCCGTAGATAAAGCCATCAGTCTTCTGTCGAAAGAACGGAAGGGTCAGGTCCGGCGGAGGAATAAACTTCATGGCGACGGGTCCCATCCCCTTTCCATCGGCTCCATGGCAGAGCGCGCAATAGATATCGAATAGGCGCCTTCCGTTATCGACGGATTGCTGCGTGAACGGTACCGGATTGGCGAGGCTCTTTCCCATCTCCTCGCGCGTCATCGGGCGCTCCCACCCTTCTCGTGGGATTGTCCCCACCGGGGGGCGCCTGGGCGCCTCTTGCGGTTTGATTGATGGCTGGTCCTTCATATCCCTGCTCCATGGGAAACCATGAGCGGAGCCGATCCAGATCAGGAAAACGACAGCCGCCAACAGACCAATAGACCTAGACTTCAACATCGCCATCCACCTGACGAACCTCCGCCGCTCCAGCATGGCGGAGGATCTGTACTGTGGACTCGATCTCGTCCGGCGCACAGAAGACGAAGAGACCGAACTGATCCCGGCAGAAGCGGGGGTGGAATGCGGGCCCGATGTGGAGTCGTGGGAAGCGGGCATTAACCAGCAATCCCAGCAGTGTGCCGATCGCCCCGAAGAGAATCGTCAGCTCGAAGGCGATGACGATGAACGCGGGCATCGACACGATCGGCTTGCCTCCGGTGATGTGCGGATAGCCGATGGAGGTGTTGATGGTCAAGCCCAGTCCGAATATCGCGCCAACGATTCCACCGACGAGGGCGAACACCCGCACCGGACTCTCCCGACGGCCCAACGCCTCATCGATTTCATGGTGGGGGACAGGAGACGCGACGCGCAGGTTGTCGAGGCCGGAGGCGCGCAGCTCGCGAATGGCCGCAAGAAACCGATCGAGCTGATCGAAATGTCCCACGACGCCGACGGCTCGGCCATTCATCGGACGGCCTCCTCCTCTCCTTCTGCTTTCTGCGTTCCGCTTCCCGCCTCCCCCATCATGGGCGGCGGAAGCTGTTCCTTCACCTCCACGATGGAGATGACCGGCAACAGTTTCGCAAAGAGAAGAAACCAGAGGAAGAACCACCCGAAGCTTCCTGCCGTGATGCTGATGTCGACCCAGGTCGGTCGGTAGAGGCCCCAGGTGTACGGATCGTAGTCGCGTGCGAGGGAGGTCACGATGATGATGAATCGTTCGAACCACATCCCCACGTTGATGAGCAGCGAGATCGTCAGCAGCCACGCGGTACTCGTCCTGATCTTCTTGATAAAGAAGAGAAGTGGGACCAACGAATTGAAGACGATCATGATCCAGAAGCCCCAGGCGTAATCGCCCAGCGCCCGGTACCGAAAGGTCTCCCACTCGAAATCGTTTGCGCTGTACCAGGCGATGAAATACTCGGTTGCGTAAGAGTAGCCGACAATAAGGCCGGTGAGGACGATGAGCTTCGCCAGGTTCTCCAAGTGGGTCTGCGTGAGGTAGAGGTCGAGGCGGAAGGTCCGCCGGAGCGGGATCAGGAGGGTGATCACCATCGCCAGGCCGGAATGGATGGCACCCGCCACGAAGTAGGGGGCAAAGATGGTTGAGTGCCAGCCAGGGACCATCGACATGGCGAAGTCCCATGAGACGACGCTGTGGACCGAGATGACCAGGGGTGTGGCCAGGGCGGCCAGGAACAGATAGGCGCTGGTGTAATGCCGCCACTGGCGATCGGTCCCTTGCCAGCCCTGGGCCAGGAAGCCGTACAGGCGGCGGCGCCAGCCGCGCGACTGGTCACGAACGACCGCCAGATCAGGCACCAGGCCGGTGAAGAAGAAGACCATGCTCACCAGCATGTAGGTGAGGACCGCGAAGACGTCCCAGATAAGCGGAGAACGAAAGTTGGGCCACAGCCCACCCACTTGCGGGTAAGGCAGGAGCCAATAGACGTACCAGGGACGCCCCAGGTGGATGATGGGAAAGAGGGCTGCGGTCATCAACGCGAAGACGGTGACCGCTTCCGCTGCCCGATAGATCGAGGCCCGCCAGCGGACCCGGAAGAGAAACAGGACGGCCGAGATGAGCGTCCCGGAGTGGGCGATGCCGACCCAGAAGACGAAGTTGGTGATGTCGATGGCCCACATGGTCGGGTGCGTGAGGCCCCAGACCCCCATGCCGTACCGGATCTGGCGGCTAAAGGCAAAGCCGCCCAGCGCCACCAATGCGATGGCGATAGCCAGAAGGATATACCAGGTCCGTCCCGGCGCCTCCATCGTCTTCAGTAGATCCCGATCGATCTTGCCATAGGTGAGTTTGTAGTCGGCCATCTCAGGACCTTTCAGTGTTACGTGTTGAGTGTTAAGTGTTCAGCTCATTATGCGTTGAACCCGTACCCCGAAACTCTAAACTCGAAACTTCCCCGTTGGCGGGGATGATCTTCTTCAGGTAGGTGATCGCAGGTTGCGTGTTCAGATGCTCCAAGACCCTGTAGCGGCGCGGATTGTGACTGAGCCGCGACACCGCGCTGGTCGGATCCTTCAGATCGCCGAATACGATTGCGTTGGTGGGGCATGTCTGGGCGCAGGCCGGCTCGATCTCGCCATCCCTGATCGGTCGCCCTTCATCCTTTGCCTTGGCCTTTCCGGCAGTAATCCGCTGCACGCAGAAGGTACACTTCTCCATCACACCGCTTTCGCGGACCGTAACGTCTGGGTTAAGCTGGAGGTGTAGCGGCTCCGGCCACGGATAGGTGAACCAGTTGAACCGCCGAACCTTATATGGACAGTTATTGGAGCAGTACCGAGTTCCAACGCAGCGGTTGTAGACCTGAATGTTCAGCCCTTCGGAGTTGTGCAGCGTGGCATAGACGGGGCAGACCGGCTCGCAAGGCGCGTTATCGCAGTGCTGGCAGAGCATTGGAATAAAGCGGGTTCCAGGCCGATCGGCAGGCCCCTCTTCGAATCGCTCGATTCGAATCCACGACATCTCCCGGCCCATAGCCACTTGCTCCTTACCGACCACAGGGATGTTGTTTTCCGCGTAACAGGCCACGACGCAGGCGGAGCAGCCGGTGCACGCATTCAGGTCGATGGCCATACCCCATCGGTGGACAGGGTGCTCATGGGGCGGATACATCTGGCGAGCTTCGGGTGTTGGGTGTTGGGTGTTGGGTTTCGGCTCACCGGGCCGTAACTGTGCCGGCGAGATCGCCTGGGCAATCCCCCGGTCGTGTTGCCGGGCGCTTCCTGAGACCGAGGCAAGGGGATATTTCACTCCGGTGTTGGTGAGGGTGACCGGGGTGGATAGCAGCAGGCCTCCGGAGCCGGCCTCCGGCTCGAAAGGAAGCAGCGCGAACGGGTTACCGCCTCGTCTCTTCTCGCCGAATCCGACGGCATTGGGATTATGGGGATCGGCGTATCGGCCATAGGCGGTGTGGCCCTGACCGACCGGAGCGGCCACTGTGCCTCGCCTTACCCCCGCAGAGAGGTGGGCGGGAAGCTCGATCTCGTCGTAAGGGGATTGGACCTTCAGAAGATCGCCCTCGCTGATCGCCAGGCGTTGCGCGTCCTCCGGATGGATCTCAAGCCAACTGTCCCAGGTGAGCTGGGTCAACGGGTCAGGGAGTTCCTGGAGCCATGGCCTGTTCGCTCCACGGCCATCAAAATGGTTGATCGAGGGGTAAAGCAGTAGCGTCAGATTGTCAGGCCGGGCGAGCGCCTGAAGCCCTTGGAATGCTTTCGCCAACCCGCCAAGGTTCAGGCTGATGCGTCGTGGGTGCGTCTCCTGAAAGACACCTCCCCGCTGAAGCGCCTCGCTCCAGAACGTTTCAAATTCGGTCTCCGGCCTGACCCGTTGATGAAGCTTTCGCCACCTGTTTCGAAGAACCTCATAGAAACTCTCCTCTGTGAAGGCCGCGGCCCGTGAGTTGCTCGATCGCTTCGCCAGCGACAGCATGAGGTCGCCGAGCGGTTTCGTTCCGAAGACCGGCTCCATGGCCGGCTGCATCAGGCCATACAGACCTTCCCAGGATTCATCGTCCCCCCAGCTTTCGAGAGGGGTATGAGTCGGCAGAACCAGGGTAGCCTTAGCCGTCGTCTCGTCCATGAAGCTCCCGCAACTGACAACCAGCGGCACTTTGTCCAGCGCCTGTTCAAATCCGGCCGATCTGGGGAGCGAGAAAACCGGGTTGACCTCAGATAAGAAGAGAGCGGAGATCTCACCATCGTTCATGGCCTGGATCAGTGCAACCAGATCCCGATGAGAGGACAGTCTGTTGAGGCTGGACAGGGGACTGAAGCGGACAGTTCGCCCGATATTGCCGGTTACGTAGTTGAGCAGGTTGACGGCTGCAACCGTTGCGGTGGCGTACCGACCGCTTTCAGCGGCGCCGCCACTCAGGGCAAGTCCTGGATCGGCTTTCGCAAATAACCTGGCAAGCCCTTCAAGATCCGCCGGCGTGACCCCTGTTGTCTGCGAGATCAGATGTGGCGTGTAACGGTCAACCAGATCTTTGATCCGCTCGATCTCACCCTTTGGCACCCCCCTATCGATTCCTTCTGCGATGATAACCCGGACCATTCCTGCCGCCATTATCCCTTCACTGCCGGGTGAGACCGAGACCCATCGGTCAGCGTTTGCCGCCGTCAGGGAGCGCCTCGGCCCGATAAAGATGAAGCGCCCCATATGGCCGGCCTCGCAGGTCCGCATCGCCGCGAATTCACGGCTGTACATGACCGGCGAGATCCATGTGTCCAGAAAGTCCGATCCAAATGAGAAGATGAGCTGCGAAGATTGGAGGTCGTAGGTCGGGATCGCTTCGAGTCCAAATAAGAGCTTGTTGGCGGCCTTGATCGCCTCGTAGGCGAACGGCTCATATCGTAATCGCCGCTGTGAGCCAAAAGCCCGCAGCCACCGATCGATCAGTTGATCCAACGCTCCGGTCAGGTGTGGGGTAAGCCAGACGATCTCCTGCCTGTGCGCCCGCAGTTCCTTCAGGCGAACGGCCAGCCACCCCTCGGCGTCATGCCAGCTCAGCGGCTTGAACTGTCCCGACGCATCTTTCAGGAGCGGCTGCCTGATCCGGTCCGGATTGTACAACCCCTGAAGGGCGGCTTGGCCACGGCCACAGAGACGGCCTCGGTTGACCGGATGGTCCGGATTCCCTTCGACCTTGACGGCGCGCCCCTCCAGGGTCTTCACAAGCATCCCACACCCGGCAGGGCATTCCCGGCAGATAGTGGCATACCACGTGGCCTGTCCCGGGATAATCTCCTCTACCGGGACCAAATACGGGATCAGCCCCTCCGGGGCTTGGCTGGAGCAGCCTGTGAGGGTCGCCGCCCCGCCAAATCCGAGCAGCTTGAAGAAGTCGCGCCTGTTCACTGTTTAGGCTCCTCCGGCTGAAAGCTGATTGCTGACGGCTTCCTTACTTATGACATGTCACGCAGTCGATGCTTGCCTGCCGGTCGCGGTGACAGCCCAGACATCGATCCATCGTCAGGTCTACGGCTTTGTGGACGCGATCCATTGTCTCAACCGGGCCATGGCACTCCTCGCAGGCAACGTGAGCGCGGACATGCGCCACATGCGAGAACGCCACAAAATCCGGCTGACCGAAGATCTTTATCCAGGGGATCGGTTCCTGCCGATCCCAATATCCCTTCAGCTTCCGGACCTCAGGCCGATCGGCAGCGGTGATCGTATGGCATCCCATACAGCGTTGGACGGATGGGACGCCCGCGACAGGAGATCGGCGGGCATTGGTATGGCAATACAGACAGGAGATCTGATAGTTGCCGGCGTGGATCTTGTGGCTGAAATCGATAGGTTGCCCAGGTGCCTCGTTCCGCGAACGAAAGACCCCGGACTCAGCGATGGTGATAAAAATCACAAGCGGTAACAAAATAATAGCGATGATTCTGAACGTTGACACGAGCCGAGCTGTGTGGCGATCGGGCTGCGCAAAGGGGGAGGCGGTCCGGCAGACGCCTCCCCCTTTGCGACCACACATATCAATCGTATTGTGCACCATCTCTTGTCTCAGCAGGTGAGACAACTGTTCTGTTAGAAATTGAATCCGACATAGCCTCCAGTGGTAAAGTGTCGGAGGTTTTCATCCGGGATATCAGGACCCCAATAGTAGCGGAAGTCGACGCCAAGGCTGACCCGATTGTTCCAGAAAAGCCGTTCAGCGCCGAATCCGCTGACTCCACCCACGCTGATGTTGGTAATAGCCTTGTTGACAGGTGTGTTGACGTTAAAGGTCAGCCCCACAGGCATAATCCATGGTCGATAGGGGGCCAGCCATGGCCGGATGGAGCCCAGGTTGTCAAACCGGATTTTCGGGGCGACACCCACGGTCAGAATGTTTTCCAATCCCCTCTTCTCCGCGAGTTTCTTTCCCGGGGCCCCCGGTTCTACCTCGGCAGGCGAATCGCCTTTAGTTTTCTGGGTCTGAATATATTCAACATAGATTTCCCCAAGAAGCGTACTGTTGAAGATCGTCATTATAGGCAGGTCCACTCCGCCTCCGACCTGCCAACCGTCTTTATCGTTGGAATCGCTTTGGGCCGTCAAGAGTGAGTTACTCCGCGGATGATCCATGCGGACAAGCCCGCCCTTAAAGAAAACCTGTCCACCAGACAGCCTGGAGGTTTCTGCCTTCGCGGCCAACTCGCCCTTCATCTCCTCCTTCAGGGCGGTCATTTTCTCTTCCACGGGGCGCGGAACTTCCGCCTGGATCTTCGTTTCGAGTGCCTCCAAACGATCCTGCATCCGTTTGAGCATGTCGTTTTTGGTTTGCACTTCGTCTCGTAACGTTTGTAATTCCTGCTTCAGTTGGTTCAATTCACTGCGCGTTTGTCCTTCCGCATTTCCTATGAAGAAAGAAAACAGCGGCATTACCAATAATAGTGCGAGTACAGTCCAGCCCGCCTTGGTCGCCTGTGTCCCCCAGCTTTTCACCGTTCACCTCCCCTTGGTAAGATGTGATCGCCCCCCCCGGTAGTGAAGCACCATCGGTTCACTAACATCGAACTGCGCCGGTTGGCCGGTCCGGCACGGTTCGTTTAACGTGATGCTGTCCATCATCGCGCCGCCGACGGTGAACGGTGGCCCGTCCGGTAGATTACAGACATCGTACGACGCCTTTCCAATCCTCCTTCGCCAAGATCCGTGAGAATCAAATTTGGCCAATTTCACTACGCTCGTCCGGCGTGAGAATGACGTTCCCAGACCTTAATCGTTCTACTCTACAACACCTGTCCCACGACATCAGTCTCATATTGAATCAATCTGCGTCTGTCGTTTCAGGCCAAACTGCTCCAACTTGCGATACAGCGTACTGCGGGAGATGCCGAGCTGGGCCGCCGCCTGCGACAGGTTCCCGGCACATTGCTGGACGATCTGGCAGATGAGCTGCCGTTCGGTCTGCGCGAGCCACCCCCCGGGCTCCGGCCGCTCCGGGGAGGCCTCCCCGCGCAGGGTGCGGATCGCCTCAGGAAAGTCGTCCCATCGGATCTCCGGCCGCGGCAGGAGCACGCCCACCTGCTGCAGCACATTGCGCAGCTCCCGGACATTGCCGGGCCAGGGATAGGGGGTGAGCGCCAGGGCGCGCAACGCCTCCTCGGTAAAGCGCAGGTCCGGGCAGTGCAGCGCGGCCGCGACATCGGCCAGGAAGGAGGCCGCCAGCAGGGGGATATCCTCGCGCCGCTCCCGCAAGGGCGGCAGGTGGATCGAAATGACATTGAGCCGGTAGTACAGATCCTCCCGGAACAGCCCCTTGGCGACCTCTTTA
>DATMXF010000218.1:0-2801 GCA_035561835.1 Patescibacteria group bacterium | reverse complement strand
CGGCTGGTCGGTCGATCTGTCGAACAGGCGTCTGGGTCGGTGAAAGCAAAATCGCTTCGTTAGGCATTCATGTCGGTCGTTGGGTTACCCGCCATGGCTTCGCGTTGAACGTGAACATGGATCTGTCGCCGTTTGAGAGAATCGATCCCTGCGGTATCCATGGCGCTCAGGTGACAAGCATGGCGCAAGAGCTATCCCGTCCGGTCTCGATTCGTGAGGTGACGGCAATTCTTACCGAACAGTTTGGGGCTGAGTTCGGTGTATCGCTGCTGCCTGCATCGCTGCCTGAGCTTTTCGATGCGACGAGCCGCCGCATCGACATGAGCGACAGGGATGAGCCGGCGATCGTTGGAGGCGCGCAGTGATAGAGGCTGCGTCTTCACCTCGCGGGACGATTCTGGTCGTCGACGATCAGCAAGTCAACTGCACCTTGGTTGAGACTATCCTGGCTCCTCAGGGTTACGAGATCATCTCGGCGTTAGATGGAGAGCGAGCCCTCGAATTGGTGGCAGCCCGGCCGCCTGATCTCATTCTGCTTGACGTCATTATGCCTGGAATGAGCGGGTTCGAGGTGTGTGCTCGGCTCAAGGAGGACGAACGAACTCGACTCATTCCTATCGTGATGGTGACCTCTCTCAGTGATCTGCAGGATAGAATCTGCGGGATCGAGGTCGGGGCTGACGACTTTTTGAGCAAGCCTTTTCACCCGGCGGAGTTGAGCGCGCGGGCCAGGTCCCTGCTTAAGCTCAAACAGTTCACTGACGAGTTGGAAGATGCGGAGGACGTGCTGTGTACATTGGCCTTGAGTGTTGAGGCCAAGGATGCGTACACCGATGGACACTGCGAGCGGTTGGCGTTGTATTCGGTTGCCCTTGGTCGGAGCCTTGGCCGTTCTCGGGAGCAGTTGAGGGCGCTACACCGTGGAGGCTACCTGCACGACGTCGGCAAGATCGCTGTACCGGAGTCGATTCTGAATAAAAAGACGGGATTGAACGAGGAAGAATCACGAATCATACGAGAGCATCCGGTAATCGGAGAGCGGATCTGTAAGCCGCTCAAGTCGCTGAAATTGGTCCTTCCCATCATTCGTCACCACCATGAACGGTGGGACGGCAGCGGGTATCCCGATGGCTTGAGGGGAGAGGAGATTCCGCTTGCTGCCAGGATCATTCAGGTCGTTGATATCTACGACGCGCTGATGACGGCTCGGCCGTATAAGCCCAAACTTGACAGCTACCACGTTGTGTCGATCATGCGGCAGGCATCGGCGGATGGCGCATGCGATCCCAGGTTGATAGAGCAGTTTATCGGGCTGCTGCAGTCCGGTGAAACCCTGGTAGGTTTAGAGACGGTAAGACCTCGGCCGCTGTAGCCGGACGTTTGTTCGGCCCCTTTTCGGTTGTTCCTCCCTGTCATCTCTGCTAGACTAAATTAATCTTGAGAATAGGGTGTGAATCTTTATCTGATCTCATGTTCGCCATCTGTATGAATCGATGGTTGGGCTGCGCTGTCTCGCATTGCAGGACTTGCGACAGCGCCGGACCTCCCGTATCCGGGATTGTGAATGGCGAGTACTGACGGTGCAACGGGGTTCCATGGGGTTGTGCCTGCCGTCGAGATCAGGGGTCTGGTCAAGTGGTATGGGGCACATCCGGCCCTGCGAGGTGTGGACCTGTGTGTTGGCGAAGGAGAGATTCTGGCTCTCTTTGGCCCAAACGGAGCGGGCAAGAGCACCCTGTTGAGAATTCTGACCGGACTGGTGCGACCCACCGCCGGATCAGTGCGGGTCACCGGATTCGAGGTCGGCAAGCATAACGAGGGTGTCAGGCGGGTGATCGGTGTTCTTGCTCATGGTCATCAACTGTATGAGACCCTGACCGGGCGTGAAAACCTTCTGTTCGCGGCAACTATGCTGGGGCTGGATCGGCCCGCCGATCGAGTGGCCGGGGTACTGGCGAAGGTGGGACTGGAGGCAGCGGCGGACGGTCGAGTCAGGACCTTCTCCAGCGGGATGAAGCGGCGTCTTGCCTTGGCAAAACTGATGCTCCGTGAACCCAGGGTCATGCTGCTCGACGAGCCGTTTACGAATCTTGACCTCCAGGCGACAAAGCTGCTGGAAGAATTCCTCATGGCCTCAAAAACAACGGGCGTTACAACAGTGTTGGCGACCCATAACTTAACCATGGGTTATGCCGTGGCGGATCGTACGGCCGTCTTGGAGCAGGGCCGACTGGTCTTTGACGCTCGACGAGACGAGGTAAGCCGGGAATCGTTGCGATCCCTTTTTACGATTCAAGGGGAGTTGTGGGGGGGCGAATGACCTTTGCCAGAAGGGTCCTGGCGATCGCATGGAAGGATCTGGTGGCGGAGTGGCGCGATCGGGAAAGCATCACCGCCATGTGTTTTTTCGCGTTCCTCGTCTTATTCCTCTTCAACTTTGCGCTCGGCGGAGATCAGACACTGATCCGGGGGGCCTCATCCGGCCTGTTATGGTTGGCCTTCGCCTTTACCAGTGTCCTTGGCCTGGCTCGATCGGTTCAGGGCGAACTGGCGAACGACTGTCTGGACGGCCTGCTGCTGTATCCGGCCGAGCGGGAAGCGATTTTTCTGGGGAAACTGTGTGGTAGCTTCAGTGTCATCCTCCTGGTAGAACTGATCAGTTTTCCCATCTTCGGAGTGCTGTACAATATGGATATCTGGTCGCAACTCCCCAAGCTCCTGCTGATCACCATACCGGCGACGCTCGGATTCGCAACAGCCGGAACGCTGTTGTCTACCATGACGGTAGGTCTGAGGGCGCG
>DATMXF010000217.1:0-4431 GCA_035561835.1 Patescibacteria group bacterium | reverse complement strand
GGTGATGAAGTTGCCTTGGCGCGGATAGAAGAACTGGAACAGGGGCGGGTAGTGCTGGCTGCCGGGTTCGTCCCGGTAATAACCGATGGTCTCCAGCGAGACCATCGCGCGGATCGCATCGCCGCGCGCCCGCGCCGCCTTGGCGTAGGCTTCGCTCCCGTGCTTGCGCCTGAAGAAGAAGGGCGGCTCTTCATTGACGAACGCGACGAAACGTACCGTGACCGCCGGGATCAGTTCGGTAAATAGCCGGGACATCTCGAGCAGGGCGGAGACGCCGCTCGCATTGTCATTAGCGCCCGGGCTCCCGCGCACCGAGTCGTAGTGGGCGCCGATCAGCAGGATCTCGTGGGGCCGCGCGCTTCCGAGTCGCGTGACCTCCAGGTTGGCCCACTGGCCGCCGGATACCTCGTACCAGTGTGGGCTCACCTGATAGCCCTGGCTGCGCCACTCCTCCTGGATGTAGTGTTCGGCGGCGCGCAGCGCCTCAGGCCGAAAGACGTTGCGCTCACCGATCTCGCCGGCGAGGCGCTCGACGTGAGCCCGCAGGCGTGAGGCTGAGACCTGCTGAGCGAAGCGCACGGTCCCTAAGGCTGGCTTTGATATGTGTGACATGGTATCATCCATTAGCGTCAGATCGCGTGAGTCTCGATCCTGATCGATATGGGCTTGTCGCGACCGTTTTCCACTCCTAAATTATTGTACACCAGAGAAGATGCTGCCGTGATAGAAAATCATCAACAGGAGGATGGACGAGATGAGACAGATCGTGACATTAGGCATCGTAATGCTCCTGATCGGGCAGAGTACCCAAAGCTGGGCAGGGTCAGAAGCAAGTAGGCAGCACAGCACGCTCAGACAGGTCGGCACAGGGATCGGCAGTGCCGTGGGGACAGTCGTCTATTTCCCCTTCAAGGCGACGTTTTGTATTCTGGGCGGGCTGGCAAGCGGCGTAACCCTGATAGCTGCGGGGTCCGAGCAAGCCGGGAAGGTGGTAGATACTAGCTGTCGGGGGAGCTGGACGATCACGCCGGCCATGGTCGCGGGCGAGGAGCCGGTATGGTTTGTGGGTAATCCCTCCGGGCGACAGTGAGGAGCGCGCCAACCTCTTGAAGTTCCCATTTGGAAAAACGCGATAAGCATGTTATAGTAACACGACATTGCAGTAGCAAGACGATCGAGGCCGTAATGCGGCCCGATCTATTGTCGAGTTGGGACGTTCAATCCCGCACGGTGACTTCTCCGGTGATCCCACCGTTAGCCCCACTCAATCCGACCGGATAAACAGCACGGGCGCATTCTATCCATCACGGAACAGACGCGCCCAAAAACAGTATTGGAGGATTATGTCGTTTTCGTCATTCTCACTCAACGCGAACCTGTTGAAAGCCGTCCACAACATGGGGTTTAAGAGCCCAACGCCGATTCAGCGCCTTGCTGTTCCGCCCCTTCTGGAGGGCCGGGACGTCATGGCCAGCGCTGTGACGGGCAGCGGCAAGACCGCCGCGTTCCTGCTGCCCATCCTCCATCGCCTGATGGAGAAGCCCAGGGGGACCACGAGGGCGCTCATCCTGGCGCCGACCCGGGAACTGGCGGCCCAGATCTCGGAGCACCTCCGTGATCTCGCAGCGCACACCCCCCTGAAAGGCGCCGCGGTCTACGGCGGTGTCGCCATGGGACCACAGGAACAGGCGTTTCGCAGGGGCGTGGATGTCCTGATCGCTACCCCAGGCCGGCTCCTTGACCACTGCCAGTACCCGTACGCGCGCCTCGCCGGCATTGAGCACCTCGTGCTCGATGAGGCGGACCGCATGCTCGATATGGGCTTTTTGCCCGACATTCGCCGCGTCCTCCAGCACGTCCCCAAGAAACGGCAGACGCTGCTGTTTTCGGCGACCTTGCCGGCACCCATCGTAGAACTTGCCAGCGACATGCTGCACAACCCGGTCTCCCTGAACATCGAACGTAAGGCCGCGCCGGCGGCGGGGATCACCCATGTGGCCTACCCCGTCCCGCATGAGTTGAAGTCCGTCCTCTTCCTCGAGCTGGTAAAGAACAGCGCGTCGAAGCACGTGCTGGCCTTTACCCGAACCAAGCACCGGGCCAACCGACTTGCCGACTTCCTCGACAAGCACGGCGTCACCTGCGAAAGGATCCATGGCAACCGCAGCCAGGCGCAGAGGACCGACGCCCTGGCCAGCTTCAAGAGGGGACGGTGCCGCGTCCTCGTTGCGACAGATATCGCCGCTCGCGGCATCGACGTAGAGGCGTTAGGCCTTGTCGTGAATTTCGATGTCCCGAATCTTCCCGAAGACTATATCCACCGGGTCGGGCGCACGGGACGGGTGGATGCCACGGGTGATGCCTATACCCTCGTCTCGCCGAACGAAGAGGACAACCTTCGCATGATCGAGCGTGCCATCGGTACACGTCTGCCACGCCAGAAGGTTCAGGGGTTCAATTACGCCAAGACGCCTACGGAGCGCTTTGAGGTCCCCCTCGTCGAACGCATTGCCGCCATCCGCGCCAGAAAAGCGGAGGAGCGAGTCCGAGCGAAGGCGAATGAGGCGCGTCGTGCCACACAAGGGATCACGGTCGTTTCCGCTGGAAACGGGACAGCGGGGCAGAACCCCAGGAGTAATCGCTCAGCCGGCCCAAGCCGCTTGGCCGGAACGCCAGTCGCAGGGAAGTCCTTTAGCAGACCAGTCAGTGGACGCGCGAACGGACAGGCCGACTGGCGAAGCAATGGCTCCACCACAGAGCCACGGAGCGCCCGGAGGGCGTAGAACATCTCTGTGCGTGCCGGAATGGGCTTCGCGGTCGCTTGACCGCGAAGCCGTAATCCCCTCTCTAGGTCGGGCCACCTGCCTGCCATACCGGACGCGGCATAGTCAGGCCGCCTCGCTGGGCCGCTCGGCCTTCTCTTGCATCGGCTGAACCCCGACTATACGTCGAGGCCTGCAGGCGATCCTGAAGGGTTCTTCGTTATGAGGAGCGCGCCACCAGCACTTTCCGGCATCACGGTACCTTCCGACCTGCCTGCACCGACTACTTAATTAGCAGCAGCCGTCAGTCGATTCAATTCTCCCACCCACACCCGACTGTCTCAGGTCGGGTGCTGTAAACCACTTCGTCTCTCGCTTGCGCCCTTGGTGAGCCAACCCCCCCAAGATACTCAGTTGCCACGAGAAGGTGTTGGGTTCTGCCCTCATTCATCTCAATGCCTCCGGGTCCCCGGAGACTCGTTTGACAGGGTGAGTCGATTTCGTATACTCTCTTAGCACCTCATGGTCAGGAATGGACACTCTTCACAAGTGTGAGGCAGGATCGGACATGACTCCTGAAGAAGGCTGGGTCGGTATCGAGGAGCTGGTCGCCAACTGGCGGGCACTCATCGACCAGCGGCTCACCGCGGACGACGGCACGCTATTCGACCGGGGGTAGGAGAAAGAAATGGCAAATTTACAGGCAAGCTATCCGTGGGAGGTGACGCCCGAGAAAGTCGAGGCAGCGGTGGGCAAAATTATTGAAGTCGCGCGGCCTCGAAGGATCATCCTCTTCGGCTCCTATGTGAGAAACGCTCAAGGCCGCAACAGTGATGTCGATTTTCTCGTCGTTGTTGGTGATGACGTGGAAAATCCACGAAGAGAAAGTGTGCGGATCCGTGAGGCCTTGGGGGAAATACTCATGCCGATGGACATTTTGGTGATACCAGACAGCAAATGGCGAAAGATGAAGGAGATCCCAGGCTTGATTTATAGGGAAGCCCTGAAAACCGGGGAGATTGTGTATGAGTCCTGACAATGAGAAGGGCACGCCTGGCTCTCCGGCGCAGTGGATCACTCACGCGGAAAGCGATCTGAGACTGGCCCGTCTTGGGGCCGATGATCTTTCCGTTCTGCGCGAACAAGTGTGTTTCCACGCACAGCAGGCCGCGGAAAAAGCGTTGAAGGCTGTTCTCCTTTCACAGGGGATCGAATTCCCCTACACGCACGATATCAAAGGGCTATCGAAAATCGCCGAAGCCAGTGCGCTTGTGATCCCCCGGGCCGTTCAGGAGGCCGCGCGGTTGACACCTTACGCTGTGGAGAGCCGTTATCCGGGCTGCGAGTTCCAGATTTCCGAGATAGATGTTGAAGAAGCCCTGCAGACAGCTGAGAAGACGCTCTCCTGGGCCAGGGAACTGATTTCGAGAAAACAAGGAGGGAGCCCTTGAGCGCACGAGCCCTTCGTCCCTGGACCGACCTCGTGAAGTTGTAGCCCCATTCTGGGCCTGGTGGCCCCCTGTCTGCCGTACTTGACGCGGCACTGGCGGGCCGCCCAGCTAAACTCGCCCCGCGTGTCCGTCTTCGGCGGAAAGGTACCTTCCGCCCTGCCTACATCGGCTGCTTGTCACTAGCAGGTAGCCGACTCTATACCCCACCTACCCCACCC
>DATMXF010000216.1:0-35699 GCA_035561835.1 Patescibacteria group bacterium | reverse complement strand
CAGGGAGGTCTATATCCATGCCCTCGTGCGCGATGCTGAAGGGCAGAAGATGTCGAAGTCGAAGGGGAACGTGATCGACCCCCTCGAGATCATCGATAAATACGGCGCCGATGCGTTCCGATTCACCCTGGCCGCGCTTGCGGCGCAGGGGCGCGACATCCGGCTCTCTGAGGAACGGATCGAGGGGTATCGGCATTTTTGTAATAAGCTGTGGAACGCCAATCAGTTTCTCGCCCGGCACCTGCCGCTCTTAGAAGATTCCCTTCCGCCCGTGAACTCCCTCTCCCTCGATCTGGCCGACCGGTGGCTGCTCCATCGTTTGCACGAACTGATCGGGTCGGTCACACACGCGTTGGAAGAGTATCGATTCAACGAGGCCGCGTCGGCGCTCTACCAGTTCGTCTGGCATGAGTACTGCGACTGGTATGTAGAGATCGTCAAGGTCCGCCTTTCCTCGGAGTCTAGCCGGGAGCAGCAGCAAGCGGGGGTTACCCTGCTGTGCCTGGGACTGGATACTGCATTACGCCTGCTGCACCCGTTTATGCCGTTTATTACCGAAGAGGTCTGGCAGCAACTGCCGCACCATGGGACCAGCCTGATGGTCGCCGAGTGGCCTAAAGCGGACCCTGGCTGGCAGGATGCGAATGCCCAAGTATCGATAGGCTTTTTGATGGATCTGACGCGGGCGACCCGCGACCTGCGCTCTGACCTGGAGATCCCCCCTTCGAAGTCGATCCGGCTTGTGCTCCGGACCTCTTCTGATACCGACGATAGGGCGATAGACGCGGTCATGCCGTACCTCGCCGCGCTCACGCGCGCGGAGCACGTTGCCTCCGGTCAGCACCTGGATCGACCTTCACCGGCCGCTGTGGCCTTGATGGGTGGTATTGAGGTGCACCTGCCAGTAGACGATCTATCGGTCTTTACGGCCAGGCAGCAAAAGCTGCGGCGGGAGCTGGACAAGGTAGAGCAGGAGCTCGCAAGGGTAGATAAGAAACTCAGTAACGCCGACTTTATGTCGAAGGCGCCTGATGAGGTAGTGAGCAAGGTGAAGGAAGAGCATGCCCGGCTCATAGATACCAAGACTAAACTGCTTCAGCATCTTGAACGAATTGAGCATTTCTTGCGACCTGCCTGACGCAGGCAGATAGGGCATAAGGCTCGAGGCGGCTATGACAGGTCCTCAGGAACTCTTGGCGCCATTACAGGAGGTAGAGATCCGAGCCGGTCTGACGACGCGGCGAATCGGGACTATTATCCATCTGTTCCAGGAGGTTGAGTCGACGAACGATGAAGCGACGGTGCTGGCGGACCGTGGCGACGCGGATGGGGCGATTGTCATCGCAGAGGCACAGCGGCGGGGGCGCGGTCGGTTGGGCCGTCAGTGGCAGTCGCCGAAGGGGCTGGGGCTCTATCTCTCTGTCATCCTGAGGCCGCAGATCCCGCCGGAAGGCGCCCCCCTACTTAGCCTCATGGGCGCAGTAGCAGCCGCTGAAGCGATAGAACGAACGACCGGGCTTACAACAGCGCTGAAGTGGCCCAACGATCTGATCGTACATGGCCGAAAGGTGGGGGGTATGCTTGGCGAGATGGCTACCGATAGCTCCGGCCTCCTGCATGTCATCCTGGGGATCGGCATCAACGTGAATCAGACCGAGGCGGACTTCGATGAGGAACTGCGCCAGACTGCCGGTTCGCTCCGAGTTGAGGCCGGCCATCCCGTAGATCGAACAATGGTAGCGCGATCATTCTGTGAGAGCCTCGACGAATGGTATGAGCGGTTCTTACGCGATGGACCGCTGCCTATTCTTGAGCATGTCCGGCGCCGCTGCCTGACCGTAGGTCGGATGGTGGTGGCTCGATCCGGCGATCAGGAGATATCCGGTTTCGCGGTCGAGCTGGACGATCTTGGGCGGCTGGTGATCCGCGATGCGCAGGGCGCATTGCATCACCTGGTCGCCGGTGATGTCACGCTCGCGGGGTAAAGACAGATGCTGCTCGCGTTGGATGTAGGCAACACCAATACGGTCGTCGGGGTGTTCGAGGACAAGAAACTCCTGGTGCATTGGCGGCTCAGCACCCGGCGTGACGGGACCGGCGATGAATACGGAATGTTGATCAGTAATCTGTTACACCTTGCCGGGTTGGAGCCGGGTCAGATCTCAGCGCTCATCATCGCCTCGGTGGTCCCGCCGCTTCAGTCATCGCTGGAAGAGATGGCCCATCGTTACTTCCGGATCGCGCCCCTGGTGGTCGGCTTGGGGACTAAGACCGGTATGTCGATCCTGTACGACAGCCCACGAGAGGTTGGGGCCGACCGGATCGTCAACGCGGTGGCGGCCTTCGAGACCTACGGCGGCCCGGCGATTGTGATAGATTTTGGTACGGCTACCACCTTTGACGCCATCTCGGCCAAGGGAGAGTATCTGGGAGGCGTTATCGCCCCTGGTATCGGAATCGCCGCCGAGGCCCTTTTTGAGCGAACAGCGAAGCTACCGCGGATCGATATCGCCAGGCCGAAATCGGTGGTAGGGAAAACGACGGTGACCAGCATGCAATCCGGGCTATTCTTCGGTTATCTGGGGCTGGTTGAAGGGATCGTACGGCGGATGCGTGAAGAGATGGGGGGCGATCCTGTTGTGATCGGCACCGGGGGGCTGGCCCATCTGATCCTCGCCGAATCACCAGACATCAAGCATGTGGATCCGCTGCTCACGCTGACCGGCCTTCGGATCATCTACGAGCGCAACACGTAGGGGCGATTCCTGCTGTGGACGCGTCTTCACGTACTTTTACCCTAAACCCTATCCCCTCCACCCTATACCCTGTTTTTATGCTTCGCGCTTCGTCCCGCAGTGAGGGCAGGCTGTCCAGTCTTTCTGAAGCGGTTGACGACACTGGCTGCAGACGATTTCGTTGGGAGGCTCCGTTGTGTCGTCTTTCTTGGGTGCTTCGATCGACTTCTTAAATTCGCGAATCGCTCCGCCGAGGGAGCTGCCGATCTGGGGCAATTTAGCAGCGCCAAACACGACGAGGGCAATCAGTAAAATGATTATCAGTTCAGGCATCCCGAGTCCGAACATCTAGCCCTCCTGTTCTCGCGTCTTGAACTCTGATACTCCTGTGCTATACTAGCCTATCGGGTTCCGACATTCCATGAAAAACAGAGATGGTGCCGAGACTTGGCGATTTTTCCCTTGACAAAGGTTGCCTATGTCTTTACTCTTTAGCGGTTCTGGGACAGCAGTTACTAAGAGGGGGAAGGTTACATCATGAGCAAGACGATTCATCGCGCTATCAGCGAAATCGACAGACGGTGGCACCTGATCGATGCGTCGGGACAGGTACTTGGGAGACTGGCTACCGAGGTGGCGGTGCTCCTGCGAGGGAAGCATAAGCCGATATTCAGCCCGCATCTGGACACCGGGGACTTCGTGGTGATTGTGAATGCCGAGCGAGTGGTATTAACCGGTAATAAGCTGAAAGATAAGCTCTACCATCGCCATTCCGGCTATCCCGGCGGGCTGACAACCACTACGGCTGAGCAGATGTTTAAGAGTCACCCGACGCGAGTGCTGGAGGCTGCGGTTCGGGGGATGTTGCCTAGGACGAAGTTGGGTGATGCGCTGTTTCGTAAACTCAAGGTATATGCGGGCCCCACTCATCCGCATGCGTCACAGCAGCCGACACCATTCGTCAAAACGACCGTTAAGGAGGGATAAATTTCAGCTATGGCAGCGGAAGGTGCGTTGTACGGGACTGGACGGCGAAAGTCGTCTGTAGCCAGGGTGTGGCTATCGCCAGGTGACGGGAAGATGATGGTCAACCGGCGGCCTCTACAGGAATATTTCAGCCGTCCGACTAATCAAACCTTGGCTGTTCAACCTCTGAAGACGGTAGGGATAGAAGGAAAGTTCGACCTGCGTGCCAATGTGGGCGGCGGGGGGTTGACCGGCCAAGCCGGCGCCGTTCGACTCGGGATCGCCAGGGCCCTCCTGGCTGTAGATGCTTCCCTGCGGCCGTCGCTTCGAAAGGCGGGGTTCCTGACACGGGACCCTCGAGTGAAGGAGCGAAAGAAATATGGCCAGAAGGGAGCCCGCGCACGGTTCCAGTTCTCAAAGCGCTAATTGTTAGAAGCGATCAGCGGTCAGCCTTCAGCAGGCAGCTTTTGCTGACGGCTGGCCGCTTATGTTTTGAGCGATCAGCTTATAGACCACGGCTGTGGCTGACGGCTGACGGTTGTTGTGATGAAACAGCAGATGGGCGATACAGGGCATAAGATTCGGGTAGCGGTAGTCGGAGCCAGCGGCTACACCGGCGTAGAGCTTCTTCGACTTCTGATCAATCATCCGGCTGTAGAGATCACCGCACTGACGTCGGAGAGTTATGCGGATTTGCCGATCGAAGAGGCATTTCCCAGCCTCTTCGGTGTGCTTAAGCTGACATGTAAAAGATTCGATGCGCGTGAGGTGGCGAAGCGCGCTGATGTGATCTTCCTGGCCGTCCCCCACAAGACCGCGATGACGGCGGCAGTCGAGTTGTTTTCCTCAGGCAGAAAGATCATTGATTTGAGCGCCGACTTTCGTTTCCGCGATCCCGCTGTCTATCGCCAGTGGTACGGCGTGGATCACGAGGCGCCGGAGTTGCTGAAAGAAGCGGTGTACGCCCTTCCAGAGTTCTATCGCCAGCAACTTACCGGAGCGCGATTGGCGGCGGTGCCCGGTTGCTACCCTACGGCGGTCCTGCTTGGACTGCTGCCCCTGTTGAAACGGGAGGTCATCGATCCGGACTCTCTGACTATCGATGCGATCTCCGGCGCGTCAGGCGCGGGGCGGAAGCCGGATCTTTCGCTACATTTCGCCGAGCTGCATGACAATTGTAAGGCGTACAAGGTCGCATGCCACCGGCATACGCCTGAGATTGAGCAGGAACTCAGCCGCTGCATCGGCCGGGAGGCGCTGGTGACGTTTACGCCACATCTGGTGGGAACCGTCCGAGGAATCCTGGCTACCATCACGGCCACGCTCGTGACCTCCAAAGATGAAGGCGAGCTGCGCGCGCTCTACCGGGATTGGTATCAGAACGAGCCGTTCGTGAGGATCCTTCCTGAGGGCCGGTTTCCCGAGACGAAGCAGGTGCGCGGTTCCAACCTCTGTGATATCAGCCTAACCGTCGATGTCAGGACACGGCGCGTGATTGTTGTGTCGGCTATCGATAATCTTGTCAAAGGCGCCTCGGGACAGGCGATCCAGGCCATGAACGTGATGATGGGTCTCGACGAACGGACGGGATTACAGCTCGCTCCGCTCTATCCCTAACCTCTGTCTTCGATAAGCTATCAGCAATCGGCTTTCGGCCGACCGCGTTTGCTGACGGCTGATTGCTGATCGCTGTACTTCGATGAAACAGCCAACGATACGGGACATTCCAGGAGGAATTACGGCGGCCAAAGGTATCAGGGCGGCCGGGGTCTACTGCGGCATCAAGAAGACCGCACCAGACCTGGCGCTTGTGGTGTCTGATCGACCCGCCACCGTAGCCGGGGTCACAACGAGCAATCTGGCCAAGGCTGCTCCGGTGCGTCTTTGCGAGCAGCAACTGACGGACGGCCGTTTCTCCGCGATCGTGGCGAACAGCGGCAATGCCAACGCCTGCACCGGGCTCCAGGGCGAACGGGACGCGGTACAGATGCGCGATCGGCTCGCCGGACTCCTGCACTGTCCGACACGTGAAGTCTTTGTGGCCTCTACCGGGGTGATCGGGAAACGCCTTCCGATCGCGAAGATTCTTTCGGGGATTCGCGAGGGCATCGGGCGTCTCTCGGCCAACGGCGGCGAGGCGGCGGCCAGGGCCATCATGACCACCGATAGCTGCCCAAAAGAGGCGGCAGTCAGCATTGAACTGGACGGCCAACCCGTCGTGATCGGTGGCATGGCCAAGGGATCCGGTATGATCGCGCCAAATATGGCGACGATGCTCTGTTTCGTCGGCACCGACGCCCAGATTTCTGCCCCTCTTCTGCGCCGGGTTCTCCGGCGGACCGTCGAGGAGTCCTTTAACGCCATTACAGTAGACGGGTGTATGAGCACGAACGATACCGTCTTGCTGTTTGCTAATGGGATGAGCGATACGCCGCCTCTGAAGGCCGGCACTCCGAGGTTGGACGCGTTTGAAGGGGCGCTCTTTCAGGTGCTCTCTCGCTTGGCGAGAATGATTGTCAAGGATGGGGAGGGGGCGACCAAACTGATTCGGGTGGAGGTGATGGGATCGCGGACGACGCGCGATGCCAGGATTGCGGCACAGGCGATCGCCAACTCCCCGCTTGTCAAGACGGCCTTCTTCGGGGAGGATTGTAATTGGGGGCGGATCATGTCGGCCATCGGCGCCTCGGGAATCCGATTCGACCCCGGTTGCGTGGAGATTACCGTGGACCGGATTCCTGTGGTTCAAAAAGGAGTCGGCCTGGGGGCGGCGGCAGAGCGACGGGCGGCCGTACGCATGCGCCGATCCGAGTTTGACCTGACCATTCATTTGCACGGAGGCACAGGAGGAGCGGTCGTCCTGACTACCGATCTGACTGAAGCGTATGTCAGGATCAACGCCGGCTACCGGAGTTAGTCTTGGTGTTCATCCTCGGTTAAGCAATCCGACTGTCGGCGCGGTGCGTCCTATTTTCGCTTGTTTTGATCTATTTTGACGTGGTATAAATGCAGGGCATTAACGGGTGAAAGAACTCGCATTAACTTCACACGCCCCCCGATTCCTACGAGGGTGCCCCTACCGGCTGTGTAGGGGTCTCGCAGGGAGGTGACGAGGGCGGAGGACACAACCCAGAGGGCTGCGCGGAACGGTCAGCCGAACGGAGGAGCAGTGTGGTAACGGTCACGATTAAGGAGCTGTTGGAAGCAGGGATCCATTTTGGGCATCAGACTAAGCGTTGGAACCCGAAGATGAAGAAGTTTCTCTTTGGAGAGCAGAACGGTATCTACATCATCGATTTGCAAAAGACCTTGAAGAAATTTCATGAAGCGATTGCGTTTGTGAGGGATGTGGCAGAAGAAGGCCTGCCGGTTGTGTTTGTCGGAACAAAAAAACAGGCCGCCGATGTGATGGAGCAGGAGGCTAATCGCTGCGAGCAATTCTTTGTGAACCATCGTTGGTTGGGTGGGACCCTCACCAACTTCCAGACGATCAGGAAGAGCGTAGGCCGGCTGCGCCACATTGAAGAAATGGAGGCCAAGGGCGAGTGCGAGCGTCTGACGAAGAAGGAGATTGCAGGGCTGCAGCGGGAGCGTCAGAAGCTTGAATATACCTTAGGCGGCATTAAGGGGATGGATCGGTTGCCCGGCGCGATCTTTGTGATCGATACCAAGAAGGAGCGGATCGCCGTATGCGAGGCCAGGCGCCTTGGCATTCCGGTTGTTGCCGTTGTAGACACCAACTGCGACCCCGACGAGGTGGATTATCCGATCCCTGGTAATGACGACGCGATTCGAGCTATTCGACTGATGGCGGGTCGTATGGCTGACGTCATCCAGGAGAGCCGAGCCGCACGGCTGAAGGCTGCCGAGGATATGGCGGCGGCTCAGGCCGAATCAGCCCCTTCATCAGAGGGCACGGGTCCGACCGAAGCGCCACAGGAGATCCTCCAACAAATCTAAGATCGGGCAAAGCAATCAGCTTTCAGCGGTCAGATGTCAGCTCTCCTGAGAAAGCGCCGCGTATCTGGCCGAAGCTGAAAAGCTGAGTGCTGATTGCCGACAGCTATTTTCTAAGAAAAGAGGGTAAGGATGTCAGCGACAATTTCGGCGACGTTGGTGAGAGAGTTGCGGGAAAGGACCGGGGTAGGGTTCATGGAGTGTAAGACCGCGCTGGTCGAGGCGGAGGGGAATCTGGAGAAAGCCACGACACTCCTCCGTGAAAAGGGGTTGGCGTCGGCCTCAAAGAAGATGGGGCGAACGGCCTCTGACGGCCTGGTAATTTCGTATATTCATGGCGGTGGGAAGATCGGCGTGCTATTGGAGCTGAATTGTGAAACGGACTTCGTCGCCAAGACCGACGAGTTCGGAACGCTGGCCAAAGACTTGGCGATGCAGGTGGCAGCGGCGAACCCACAGTATGTCCGTCGAGAGGAGGTACCGGCCGAAATCCTTGAGAAAGAGCGCGGGATCCTCTTGGCGCAGGTGAAATCATCCGGCAAACCCGAAAAGGTTATCGAGCAGATCGTCCAGGGGCGGATGGCGAAGTTCTTCAGTGAGGTCTGCCTCCAGGAACAGCCTTGTATTAAGACTCCCGATGTCAAGGTCGAGGATCGGATCAAGGAGGTTATCGCCAAGGTCGGAGAGAATGTTGTCGTCCGACGCTTTTGCCGATATCAATTAGGCGAGAAGGTGGAGTGCGGCGCGTAATCCAATCGCCGCGCTCGGCCTTCGCGGACTTCCACGAAGGTAACGCTATGGGGACGCTGAAGTACAAGCGGATCATGTTGAAGGTCAGCGGCGAGGCCCTTGCCGGCGATGAACGGTTTGGGATCAGCCCCAAGGTATTGAGCTTCCTGGCCGATGAAATTCGAGAGGCCCACGAGCTTGGTGTGCAGGTTGCGGTCGTGGTAGGTGGAGGCAACATCTTCCGAGGGGTTGCCGCCAGCGCGGAAGGGATGGATCGTTCTTCCGGTGACTACATCGGAATGCTGGCAACGGTCATCAACGGTCTCGCCCTACAGGACGTACTGGAGCGAAAGGGGATCGCGACCAGGGTGCAGACCGCCATTGAGATGCGGCAGTTAGCGGAGCCCTTTATTCGCCGTCGCGCCGTCCGGCATCTGGAAAAGGGGCGAGTCGTGATCTTCGTCGGCGGGACCGGCAATCCGTATTTCAGCACCGATACCGCGGCGGCGTTGCGGGCGATGGAGGTGGGGGCTGAGGTGGTCTTTAAGGCGACGAGGGTAGACGGGGTGTACACCGCGGATCCCCTGCTTGATCCCAACGCCAAGAAGTTCGATGAACTCTCCTATATCGAGGTGTTGAATCGACAGTTGAAGGTGATGGATTCGACGGCAATTTCGTTGTGCATGGATAATCTCTTTCCGATTGTCGTCTTCAACCTTCGCCAGCCTGGGATCCTCCGGCAGTTGGTCTTCGGCGAAAAGGTCGGGACGATCGTTCGTGGGAGTGAGACGTGCTGAAGGAGATCCAGGTCAAGGCCGAAAAGGAGATGCAGAAGGCGATCGAGGCCACGTTGAAAGGCTTCAATGGCGTACGAACGGGCCGGGCTTCGCTTACATTGTTGGACGGTCTCATGGTCGAGGCCTACGGTTCTCCTATTCCTCTGAATCAGATCGCGACCATGGCGGTGCCCGAGATGAGGTTGATCACCGTACAACCGTGGGATCCGTCGTTGCTGACGGCTATTGAGCGGGCGGTCTTCAAATCGGACCTGGGGGTGACTCCGACTAATGACGGCAAAGTCATCAGGATTGCGATTCCACCCTTGACCGAGGAACGTCGCAAGGAGCTGGTCAAGGTGGTCAAAAAGATCGCCGAGGAGGGTCGGGTCGCGGTCCGAAACGTTCGTCGTGAAGCCAACGAAGCGCTAAAACGACACGAGCGAGAGAAGGAGGCCTCAGAGGATGAGGTCAAGCACGGGGCCGACGTGATTCAGGATCTGACCAATCGGTTGATCCACGAGATCGACGGGTTACTGGCCAAGAAGGAAAAGGAAATTATGGAGTTCTAGGGGCTGTCAGCGGTCAGCTATGAGCTGATAGCTGAAAGCTGATCGCTGCCTTCTATGCATCTGAAAAGGATCCTCAGCGCTGCCATCCTCCTTCCGGCTTTTCTCTTGCTGGTTCAGTTCGGAACCGCCTTTCACTTCTTCTTGCTTGTGGCTCTCGCAATTCTGGTCGGATTATATGAATTCTACGGGATGGCAAAGGCCGGTGGTTGGCATCCGTTAACGCCCCTGGGGATGGGGTGCGGTGTGGCGCTGAGTTGTGTAGAATTTTTCGAGGCGCCGGCGCCCTGGCTGATCGCGGCTCTGAGTGGGGTGGTTCTCGTCCTGCTTATCAGCCTCATGGTGGGAGGAACGGACCAGAAAGAGGCGGCCTCGCGAGGAGCAGTGACGCTGCTCGGCCTGATCTATGTTGCGGGGTTGATGAGCTTTCCGGCGCTCCTGCGAGCCATGGAGCCGGGGCGTACCTACATCTTGTATCTGGTGTTCGTTACGTGGGCGGGCGACACCGGGGCGTTCTATGTGGGCTCGACGATGGGGAAGCGATTGCTCTGTCCCTCCGTGAGTCCGCGCAAGACCGTGGAAGGGAGCGTGGGTGGACTTCTCTGTTCAGTATTGGCGTCCGGCATAGCCAAGTTGTGGTTCTGGGAGGGGCTTGGGGCCGTTGAGGTTGTTGCAATGGGATTAGGATTGGGTGTGATGGGCCAGATCGGGGACCTGTGCGAATCGATGCTGAAACGAAGTTTCGGGGTCAAGGATACCGGTGCGCTGATCCCTGGGCACGGTGGTCTGCTGGATCGCGTAGATAGTCTCCTGTTCACCGGACCGGTCCTGTACGTCGCTGCCCTCGCGGGCTGGGTATGATGTCGATCTTACTGGCCGCGTTGTCGGGAGGACTCCTCGTCCTGGCGTTTCCGACGCCAGACCTGGGATGGCTCGCGTTCGTGGCCCTGGTCCCGTTACTGTTGGCTATCCGTGGCCGGACCCCGGTTCGAGCCTTCTATCTGGGGACGTGTGCAGGACTGCTCTTTTATCTGGTCAGTGTCTCCTGGGTAACGAATTCGATGACGGCGTACGGCGGCGTACCGTTCGCTCTCAGTGCGCTGGCGCTGCTCGTCCTGGCCGCATACCTCGCGCTCTACCTCGGTCTGTTCGCTATGGGCGCCGCTTGGATGGTGAGGATGCCGTGGCCCGTTAACCTGCTTGGCCCTTCGGCCTTATGGATCGGCTTGGAGTACCTGCGGACCTGTGCGCTGACCGGATTTCCCTGGATCCTCCTGGGGTATACGCAATATCGGAACAGTGCGCTTCTGCCGATTGCCTCGGTCGCTGGGGTGTACGGCCTGTCGTTTATCGTGGTCCTCATCAATATCGCTCTGACGCAACTGGCTGGAGGCGCGCCGAACCGTCTTCAAACGATCGGCTTGACCGGCGCGGTTGCCCTGATCCTGATCTGGTCGCCCAGACTCCTTTCCCCTACTTCGACAGCGCTCAGTGCAGGGCCTTCTACGCCTGTTGATTCCGGACAGACGCTTGGAGTGGCCATCGTGCAAGGTAACATCGATCAGGCGGTGAAGTGGGACCCGGCGATGCAGGCCGCTACGATTGAGCAGTATCGCCGCCTCAGTCTGGAGGCGGCAAAGGAGGCCCCCGCCCTCATCGTCTGGCCCGAAACGGCCGTTCCGTTCTTTCTTCGATATGAACCGACGTTGATGGGCCGCGTCTTGGACATCGCGGCCGAGACCGGCAGCTATCTCCTGGTAGGCAGTCCGGATGCCGAGCCGCCCGCAGCCGCCGATACCGCTACGCGGTATCGCAATAGCGCGTTTCTGATCTCTCCCAAGCGGGAACTCCTCAGTAAGTACGACAAGATTCACATGGTTCCTTTTGGGGAGTACGTCCCGCTCAAATCGGTCCTCTTTTTTGTCAATAAGTTGGCGTACGGAATCGGCGACTTCGAAGGGGGCCACACCTACACCGTGTTTGATACCCCCGGCGGCCGTTTTAGTGCCACTATCTGCTACGAGGTCATTTTTCCGGATCAGGTTCGACGCTACGTGAAAGACGGGGCGGAGTTCCTGGTCAATATGACGAACGATGCCTGGTTCGGTCGGTCGGCTGCCCCATCGCAGCATCTGGCTATGGCCGTCCTCCGGGCGGCCGAGAACCGCCGCTACCTGGTCAGGGCGGCCAATACGGGTATTTCCGCTATTGTGGATTCCAGCGGCCGGATCCTCCGTGTCTCAGATATCTTTGTGCCGGCCGTGATTGTAGACCAGATTCGCGTCGAGCGAACGCAGACGTTTTATACCCGTTATGGCGATCTCTTTGCGTGGATCTGTGTCATCTTTATTGCTGCAGTATTCATAGCCACGTGGGCCAGGAGCACCGTAAGAATGGCTTCAGTGCCTGCTGCTACTTCACAAAGGAGGATGCAATGATTGCGGAATGTGCGCGCACACTCGATGGTCTGAAGGACAAGCTGCATATCCTCCGGGACTATCTTTGACGTAGCAGGAAAACAGTCACGTCTGGCCGCGATCGAAGAGATGCTCCATTCACAGGAATTCTGGTCCGACACCTCCCGCGCTCGGGAGATCATGAAGGAGCAACGCGGGCTCAAGGATGTGGTCGACCAACTGGTAGCCATCGGGGGCGAGCTCGAAGAGCTGACAGTCTTGCTCGGACTACTGCGAGAGGAAGAAGACCCGCAGGCTCTGAAAGAGTTGGGAAGTTCGCTGCGAAGCCTGGAGAGTCAGGTCGGCGCGCTCGAGCTGACCACGTTTATGGCGGAAGAATACGACTCTGGCAACGCGATCCTCTCCATCAATCCGGGCGCCGGCGGCACCGAGTCGCAGGATTGGGCGCAGATGCTGCTACGGATGTACCTGCGATGGGCGGAGGCCGGTAGCTACAAGACCGAGATCATCGACCTGCTTCCTGCGGAGGAGGCTGGGATCAAGAGCGCCACGGTGACGGTATCCGGCAAGTATGCGTATGGTCGCCTGAAGGCCGAGATTGGGGTCCACCGCCTGGTCCGCATCTCGCCGTTCGATGCCAATCACCGCCGTCACACCTCCTTTGCGTCGGTCTTCGTCTATCCGGAGATCGATGAGACCATCGAGGTGGCGATCGATGAGAAGGACCTGCGCATTGACACCTACCGCTCCAGCGGGGCGGGCGGGCAGCATGTCAACGTCACCGACTCTGCGGTCCGGATCACACATCTGCCGACAAACATCGTGGTCTCCTGCCAGAATGAGCGGTCGCAGCACAAGAATAAGGCCATGGCCATGAAGGTCCTGCGCGCCAGGCTGTACGACCACTATCGTCGGGAGCAAGAGAAGGAGATGGCCAAGCTCGAAGGCGAAAAGAAGGACATTGCGTGGGGCAGCCAAATTCGTTCGTATGTGCTCGCGCCTTATCAGCTCGTGAAGGACCATCGGACGGGGCTGGAGACTTCCAATGTCGATAAGGTCCTGGATGGAGAGATCGAGCCGTTCATCGATGCGTTTCTCATGAAAGGCGGAATCTCGCCCGGCGCTGCGAAGTGAGCGTTGGTCATGGACTGAGCAGTGTACTACCTGACGAAACTGATTGTCACCTGCGCGCTGATCGTTGCCGTCTCCGAGGTGGCCAAGCGAAGTTCCCTTGTTGCAGCGGTGTTGGCCTCGCTTCCGATGGTCTCGGTCTTAGCTATAATCTGGCTGTATCTGGACACGCAAGACGTTGACAAGGTGGCAGGGCTTGCGCGCAGCATCTTTTGGCTGGTCATTCCCTCACTGCTGCTTTTTATCAGTCTGCCGATCCTCCTACGCAGCGGCGTTAACTTCTACGCCAGTCTTTCCGTCTCAATCGGCCTGACCTTGGCCGGCTATTTCCTGATGGTGTTGGTCCTACAAAAACTGGGGGTCCAGCTCTAGGGCTGCTTATTAGGGCAGGCGAAGAGTAGCCTGCCTCCTTTTCCTTTGCATGGGAGAATTCTGTATGCCGGTAATTCTTCGCACGGGGCTGTTGCTGACGCTCTCAAACGTCTTCATGACATTCGCGTGGTACGGCCATCTGAAAAACCTGAACCATCACAGGTGGTATGTTGCCGCGTTGGTGAGTTGGGGTATTGCGTTATTTGAGTATATGCTCCAGGTGCCCGCGAATCGGATCGGTTATACGCAACTGAGCATCTCGCAGCTCAAGATCATACAGGAAGTCATTGGGTTGTCCGTATTTGCGCCGTTCGCCGTCGTCTATATGGACCAGCCGCTCAAGCTCGATTATCTCTGGGCGGCGTTATGTCTGCTCGGCGCGGTCTATTTCATCTTTCGCTCATAATCCTGAAGCTCAGACAGTGTCAATACCTATTGGTTGAGAAATGAAAAACGCTTGACACCTGCCCTTCGTTCTTGGTATAAAGAACCGATTTTCCCTTCCGGCTCATCGGTTGTCCGTGGTTCGTGAACGAAATAACACTGGAAAGGATTCGGCTCGATGGCGAAGAAGTTTTATACCGTCCTTGTCCTTCCCGATGCCGGTTCTCAGATTCGAAAGTTTCACATCGCCAAACCCCTCCTTAGCGTGCTTGCTGTCACCGCGAGTCTCATTTTTGTCGCCTTTCTGTTTCTTGTCTATCAGACGGTCAGCCACACTGGCCACCTGCTGGAGCTCCGTCAGCTTCGAACCACTTCGAGCGAGCAGGCCACCGTGTTGCAGAAGTTTGAACGTCTCGAGAATCAAATGACCCAGCTCCGGGAGTTCGATGTCCGTTTGCGGACGGCAGCCGGTCTGGAGGTAAAGAATGCGGAGAGTTCGATGGTTGGTGTGGGCGGGGCGGATACCTTGAGTTCGCGCGCTCTGATGGTGGCGGCTCTCGCTCATCAAACCCCACCTGTCGGCTCTTCAACAAAGATCGGGGTTGACAATCTTGGCGGCGAGCTCGATCGCTTAAGCCGCGAGATGAATGATCGCAATAAGAGCTTTCAGGGTCTGATCGAGGCGCTCGAGGCAAAGCGGAGCCTCCTGGCCTCTACTCCGACGATCTGGCCGCTCAAGGGGTGGCTTACGGCCGGGTTCGGGCAGCGCCGCTCTCCCTTCACCGGGCAGCGACAGATGCATGAAGGAGTCGATATCTCGAACAGCGTTGGTACGCCGATCATCGCTCCTGCCGACGGGGTTGTGACGTATACAGGTCCGCTTGGCGGTTTCGGCAATGTGGTCTCAGTCAACCACGGCAACAAGATCTCTACCTTCTATGCTCACTTACAGCAGCACAAGGTGTCGCAGGGTCAGCGGGTGAGAAGAGGGGACGTGATCGGCTTGGTAGGGGCAACGGGCCGTGCGACCGGGCCCCATCTTCATTATGAGATACAGGTGAACGAGGTGCCTGTTGATCCAACCAAGTATGTCATCGATCCGGAAACGGTGAAATTCCTCGGAAGCGGTGAATCGGCCGACTAGCGCTCGGACCTGCCTGTGCGTTGCACGCAGGCAGGTGGCTTGGTTGCAGAGCGTGGAGAACAACCCCTAGAGGAGCCGGTCCTCCAGGGGTTTTTTGTCGTTGATCCGAAAGTCCCCAGCCGACGTCATTATACTTACGTCTGTTGTTAGCCACCGCGGTTCTGCCCTAATTCAGTTCGCCAACCGCTGCCTGGTCATTGCGAGCGACCAACGGGAGCGTGGCAATCCAACCGTTCTGCCTTCCTGGTCTTGAAGAACGATGAGATTGCTTCGCCATCGGCTCGCAATGACGCGTGGAGTGGCTTTCGAGTCGGCCTGCCTGATGACAGACAGGTGGTACTTCCCCAGTGGGCTTGAATTAGGGCAGTACCGGGTGCCGCTTTCGCATTGAAGGCTCCCCGCTTCTATGGTAGTATCCCCTTGAAATTCCGATCATTCAAGCAAGAGGAGAGGACTCAAAGATGTTCATGAAGTTGGTGTCCAAGGTTGTCGGAACCAAAAACGAGCGGGAACTCAAGCGCATCAAGCCGATGGTGACGGCAATCAATGAGCTGGAACCGAAGGTGAAGGCGCTCTCCGATGACGACCTTCGCGGTAAGACGATTGAGTTCCGGGAGCGGATTGCGCAGGGAGCCACGGTCGACGAGCTTCTCGTCGAGGCCTTCGCGGTCGTACGGGAGGCGGGACGCCGCGTACTCGGCATGCGCCACTTCGACGTGCAACTGCTCGGCGGCATCGTCCTGCACGAGGGGAAGATTGCCGAAATGGCGACCGGCGAAGGTAAAACTCTGGTGGCCACGCTTCCTGCCTATCTGAATGCCCTGGAGGGGAAGGGTGTTCACGTCGTTACGGTCAACGACTACCTGGCGAAACGAGATAGCCAGTGGATGGGCGGGATCTACCGGTTCCTCGGACTGACCGTGGGTTTGATCCAGCACGATATGGACGACGCGGCCCGAAAGCTGGCCTATGGCGCCGATGTCACCTACGGAACCAACAACGAATACGGCTTTGATTACCTGCGTGACAACATGAAGTTTTCCGCCGCGGAGTTTGCGCAGCGGGACCTGCACTATGCCATCGTGGATGAGGTGGACTCGATCCTGATCGATGAGGCCAGAACGCCGCTCATCATCTCCGGCCCGGCGGAGGAATCGACCGAAAAGTATTATCAGATCGACCACATCATCCCACGGTTGAAGCAGGGCGCTACTATTGTGGGCGGTAAGATGTACGAGGCGGAAGCTCAAGTGTCCGGGGATTACATGGTCGATGAAAAGGCGAAGTCGGTCGCCCTGACCGAGAGCGGTGTGGCCAAGGTGGAGAGCTTGCTGGGGATCAAGAACCTCTACGATCCCGCCCACATGGAGTTCGTCCATCACGTCCAGCAGGCGCTGAAAGCCCATGTTCTCTTCAAGCGAGACGTTGACTATGTGGTCAAAGATGGTGAAGTGGTGATCGTCGATGAGTTCACCGGCCGCCTGATGGCCGGGAGGCGTTGGAGCGATGGGCTCCATCAGGCGGTAGAGGCGAAAGAGCGGGTGAAGATCGAACGGGAGAATCAGACCCTGGCCACGATCACCTTTCAGAACTACTTCCGTATGTACAACAAGCTGGCGGGGATGACCGGAACAGCCGATACGGAGGCTGCAGAATTCGCTCAGATTTACAATCTCGATGTGATGGTGATGCCGACCAACCAACCGATGGTCCGGTCCAACTACCCGGATGTCATCTACAAGAGCGGACCGGAAAAGTACGATGCTGTCGTAGAGGAGATTGCCGAGCTACACCAGACCGGCCGGCCGGTCCTGGTCGGGACCACCTCGATTGAGAAGAACGAAAAGCTCTCGGCCCTGTTGAAGCGACGGGGGATCCCCCATCAACTATTGAACGCCAAGCACCACGAGCGAGAGGCGGAGATCGTCGCCCAAGCCGGCCGCTTCAAGGCGGTCACCATCGCCACCAATATGGCCGGCCGCGGGACCGACATCCTGTTGGGTGGGAGTCCGAAGTTCCTGGCGACGGAGTTGCTCCGACGTGGTGAGACGGAAGAGAATCAGGTCGATCCTCAGAAGCTTGCCGGCACGCTCGAGGAGGTCCGACAGATGCAGCACTATGGCCTGCTGGATCTGTCGGTGAATGTTGAGGAGTATGCTGCGGCGCTGACTGTGATTCGCAAGCAAACTGAGGCTGAACACCAGCAGGTGGTGGCTTTGGGGGGTCTGCACATCATCGGAACCGAGCGTCATGAGGCCCGCCGCATCGATAATCAGCTTCGGGGGCGCGCCGGTCGTCAGGGTGACCCTGGCTCATCCCGCTTCTTTCTGTCGCTCGAGGATGATCTTCTCCGACTGTTCGGTTCTGATCGTATCAGCAATATCATGGAGAAGCTGGGGATGGAGGAGGGGGAGCCGATTGAGCACAGCATGGTGACCCGCGCCATCGAGACGGCCCAGAAACGGGTAGAGGCCCACAACTTCGAGATCCGCAAGCACCTCCTTGAGTACGACGACGTCATGAACACGCAGCGGAAGATCATCTACGCTGAGCGCCGCAAGATCCTGGATGGAGAGGGCCTGCCGGATACTTTGGCCGAAATGCGGGGCGAGGTGATCGACGAGCTGCTCTCGCTCTACGCCAATGCAGAGACCTATCCCGAGCAGTGGGATCTGGCCGGTCTCACTGAGGCGGTCAAGCGACAGTTCGATCTGGAGATCTCGTGGTCACCGGAGGAGGTCGCGTCGCTGACCGTGGCGCTGCTCCGTGATAGTGTGGAGGAGCGAGTCCTCAAGGCCTATGAGGAGCGGGACGCGAAGTTCGGTCCTGAATTGGCGCGGTACCTTGAGCGGATGGTCATGTTGCAGGTGGTGGACGGGCAGTGGAAGGACCACCTTCTGGCCATGGATCATCTGAAGGAGGGAATCGGACTTCGGGGATACGGGCAAAAAGACCCGCTCATCGAGTACAAGCGCGAAGGCTTCGAGATGTTCGAAGCCATGATCGACCGGATCAAACAGCAGACGATCGAATATCTCTATCGGGTTCAAGTGGCTCCCGCTGAGGCGCTTGCGTTCGCGGGGGCCCAGGCCGCGCCCACAGGCGATGGCGGGGATAGCGACCATCCTCTTCGTTCTCAGCCTGAATCGCAGCCGAAGCCGGCAGAACGATCCCTCCGCCCGGCCGCCGCGACCGCTCCAATCAAAGTAGTGGGTAAGAAGATCGGGCGGAATGATCCTTGCCCCTGCGGCAGCGGCCAGAAATACAAGAAGTGCTGCGGCGTCTGAGAAAAGAAGCGATCAGTAGTCAGCACTCAGCTATCAGCTTCGGATAAAATAGGAGACGTATCGCAAGGGCCGAAAGCTGGCGGCTGATAGCTGAACGCTGAAGGCCGGTAATACGATGCGTAAGGTGTCGGTCATCGGCATCGGGTGTACGCCGTTCGGGAAGCAGAATGGCGTCGGCATCGTTGACTTGGCGGTGCAGGCCTGCCAAGAGGCCCTGGACGATGCGCATGTTTCCGGTAGCCGCATTGACGCATTCTACCTTGGCAACTTCGTCTCCGAGACGTTAGTCCATCAAGGATCGCTGGCCCCAATTGTTGCGCATCGGCTTGGTCTCGGACCGATTCCCTGTACGAAGGTGGAAGGGGCCTGCGCCTCATCCGGTATTGCGTTTCGCCACGGGGTGCTGCTGATCGCATCGGGCCTGTGCGACATTGTGCTTGTTGCAGGTGTCGAGAAGATGACCTCGGCGGAGACGGGGGCGGTGACAGAGGCGCTGGCGTCGGCCGGCGACGCCGAGAGTGAGATGCGGCTGGGTCTTACCTTCCCCGGAACCTTCGGAATCATTATGCGGCGGCATATGCACCAGTTCGGGACGACGCGCGAGCAGGTGGCCATGGTGTCGGTCAAGAATCGATCTAACGGCAGCACAAATCCAAAAGCCCACTTTCAGACGCCGGTGACCATAGAGGAGATCCTGGAATCGCGGCTGATCTGCGATCCGATTCGACTGTATGACTGCACCCCGATCAGCGACGGCGCCGCCGCGGCGGTGCTGTGCGCGGCCGATCTGGCGGCTGAGTTCACCGGTCGGCCGGTCGATGTGATCGGTTCCGGTCATGCCACAGGTCCCGCAACGCTGTTTGAGATGGCGGATCTCACCGCCTTTGAAGCCTCGGTAGCCGCCGCGCAGCATGCTTACCGAGAGGCCGGTCTTGCGCCGAGCGATATCGATGTGGCCGAGGTTCATGATTGCTTCACCATCGCCGAGATCACGGCCATCGAAGATCTGGGATTCGTTGCGAAAGGGCAGGGGGGACCAGCCGTCACTGATGGGTTCACGGCGCTTCACGGGACGCTTCCAATCAACCCGAGCGGCGGCCTGCTCAGCAAGGGGCATCCGGTGGGCGCCACCGGTCTCGCCCAGATTTATGAGATCGTCGCACAACTCCGTGGAGAGGCGATCAATCAGGTGAAGGATGCGGAGATCGGCCTGGCTCACAACCTCGGTGGGACCGGGGCGGTCAGCACGGTCCACATCCTGACGCGGCGATAAGGATGGCCTCATTCGAGGCGTTTGCGTGCGGCGGCTGCAAGGGTCTGTTTGCGAGGTCTCAGGGCCGTTGCCGGCGCTGCGGGGCGCCTACCGTCCTGCCGATCAGCTTGTCGGGTCGAGGTACGCTTACCTCCTTTACGACTATTCGGGTGCCGCCGACTGTCTTCCTGGGGCAGGATCCGTACGACATCGCGGTCATCGATCTGGATGAAGGGCTGCGGATCACAGCCCGACTCACGGTTCCGGAGGGAAGAGAGGCGGCGATTGGCGATCCGGCGATCTTTGAAGAGATACGTCCGTATGGGCCGGTCTTTCGGCTGATCTGAGCATGGGAATGGACGACAATATACTGACGATGGCCGGTATCCAGATGGGTGGGGGGTCTGATCCCAGAGCCAACATCGAGCGAGCGATAGGGCTGGGAAAGATCGCCGCCCAACGGGGAGCGAAGATCATCTGTTTTTCGGAGTGTTTTGCCTGGCCCTGGTTCCCCGGTGAGATCGACCCGGCGCAGTTCGCGATTGCTGAGCCGGTTCCAGGCCCGCTCAGTGAGGCGGTTGCCGCATTTGCGCGGGAATACCAGGTCGCTGTCGTCGCGCCGATCTTCGAGCGCGGGGCCGATGGGGCCTGCTATAATACGGCCCTCGTATTTGACGCCGATGGGACTCTGCTGGGTCAATACCGGAAAAATCATCTCCCGCAACTCCCAAACTATCAGGAGCGATTCTATTTCCAGCCCGGCAACCAGGGATTTCCCGTATTCCACACACGATATGCTGTGATCGGCGTTCAGATCTCATGGGATAATTTCTTTCCTGAAGGGTCGCGCCTGCTCGCGCTTCAGGGCGCTGAAGTCATCTGTGCGCCGACCTCCGCCTCGATCGTCGCATCACACGCCAAATGGGAGCGGGCGCTTGTCGGGAGCGCAGTCTACAACGGCGTGTTTGTGTTTCGGGTCAACCGTGTGGCGGGCGGCGGCGCGTTGCCGTTCTATGGCAAGAGTTTTTGCGTCGATCCCAACGGCGACTTTGTGGTGGAGCCGAGTGGCGCCGATGAAGGAGTCGTCCTGGCGGAGATCGACCTGAGGTGGGTCAAGACCGTCAGGGGGATCTGGCCGTTCCTCCAGGAGCGTCGGCCGGAGATTTACGCAGGGCTAGTGTAGAGTAAGGTTTCGGAGGAACAATGGCCTTAATCGCGCCCTTCAGGGGATTACGATACAATCCTGAGCTTGTAAGAGACCTGAGCCTGGTGATGGCTCCGCCCTACGATGTCATTTCACCGGAAGGACAGCAAGCCTTTCATGCCCGCCACACCCATAACGTGATTCGCCTGATTCTAGGCGAGACACTGGCGGGAGACGACGCGGTACGGAACCAATACAGTCGCGCGGGAGACTACTTCCGCCAATGGCAAGCCGAGCAGGTACTGGTTCGTGACTCAGCGCCTACCCTATACCTTTATCAGCAGACGTTTCAACTCCCTGGTGTCGGGGAGCTGGTGCGATGCGGTCTGATCGGACTGGTTCGCCTGGAAGAGTTCGGCAGTCGTACGGTCTTCCCTCATGAGCGAACAATGGGGGCAGCCAAGGCGGACCGACTTCGCCTGATGCAGGCCTGTCACGCGAACCTGAGCTCGGTGTTTGGCGTCTATCCCGGTCGCTTTCCGGAGCTGGATCGGTTGGCGGCTGCCGCCCTGGAATCCAAACCGACCATTGACCTCCGCGATTGGGACGGCATTCGTCATCGGATCTGGGCCTGTCAGGATCGCGCCGCGATCAGAAGTCTTCAGGCAGAGTGCGCATCGACGCCGCTCTTTATCGCAGATGGTCATCATCGGTATGAGACGGCGCTGGCGTTCCGCGATCTCATGCGGGCCAAGGAGACGGGTGACCCCACCCACACGCAGAGACGGCCCTACAACTACGTCATGATGACGCTGGTCAGCGCCGAAGACCACGGCCTGGTCATTCTCCCAATCCATCGGATCATGAGAGACCTTCCCGGTGGTAGTCTGGATGGATATCTGGCCCAGCTTGGTCGACAATTTGCCGTGAAGAGCCTCGCTGTTCCCCGTGACCCTCAGGCTGCGGCTTCGGTTCTGCTGGACCATCTCCGACAGACCACGGAGGGGACGCACTGTTTCGGTCTGTACGGTGGAGAGGAGCGCGCATATCTTCTCACGCTCACCGATGAACGGGTCCTGGAGGCGGGGGATGACAAGCCGCCCGTGTACAGACGGCTGGACGTCACCATTGCGCACACGTGTCTCATCGAGGGGCCATGGTCACGGCATGGGTTGGGTAATCTTCCGGACGATGGGCTCAGTTATCATCATGATGCTGCGGAGGCCGTCCGGATGGTTCAGAAAGATGGATGGGCAGCAGCGATCTTGCTTAATCCGACGAAAATTACTCAGGTCCAGGCGGTGGCCGAGGCCGGCCTTCGGATGCCGCCTAAGTCAACCTTTTTCTACCCCAAGCTCCTTACCGGCTTGGTCATCCATCCCATCGTCTCCGATGAGGTGATCGAGGCGTAGCACGCAATAGCGTGGGATTCGTAGTGAGCCGGTGAAATCGTATTCAGCGGGAGAGACCTCGGACACGCCGAGGTTAGGCGCAAGCTCACCCGCCCGGCGCACAACCTCCGCCTCCGCCGCCTGTCGTGCCGGAGCCGACAGCTCCCTGCTCCCCTTTGAAGCTGAAGGCGGAAAACTGTTTTTCCACAGCCGCCCCAGGGCAGTGCGGGCATTCTACGACAGCATCGCGGCCCAGGACGAGTTTTTCAAATACCTGGCCGCAGTGTGAACAAAGATACTCATAGATAGGCATACCGATACCGCCCTCCGGGTTTATTCTCCGCCGCGTTGGACGTAGCTCTTGACAAACTCCTCAGCGTTCTCCTCGAGGACCTCATCGATCTCATCCATAAGTTTGTCAAGGTCCTCCTTGAGCTTCTTCCCTTTCTTTGCGGTCTCGGGATTCGGCTCAGCCGCCTCAGGCGGACTACTGCCGGCCTCGCGCTTTTGCTTTCGTTCCTGTTCCACCATGTCTCACTCCTTCTTTCGTCTCACCGAGCCGCCTGCCAGACGAGATGTTGCATCTCCGGTATCAGGAGTTTCGTCAGGGCGAGACGGACGGCATGCTCTGAACCAGGCAGACACACGATCACCTTTCCTTTCGCCGTCCCGCAAAGAGCGCGGCTCATCAGGGCGGCGCTCCCGACTTCCTGGAAGCTGAGGCTTCGGAACAGCTCGCCAAAACCGGGCAGCGCCTTATCCAGCAAGGGGCTGATCGCTTCAATCGTCTGATCTCTCTTGCTGAGCCCGGTTCCTCCGGTCATGACGATCAGATCAACCTCCTCCTCACACAGCTTCTTTATGACCTCTCTCAGGCCCTTGGGATCGTTCTTCAGGATCATTGCGGCAACCTGGCTATGACCGGCTTCACTGAACAGAGATTCGATAAGTCGGCCTGAGTGGTCGTCTTCCGACTTACGACTATCAGTGATGCTGAGCCGTACGTATCGGACCGGTCCGACCTTCTTGGCCTCTGTATGGTGATCGTGAACACCCATGGGTACCTCGATGCGTTGCGGGCTTTGTTCTACCCGGGATGGTTCGCTCCTGGTTCAATAATAGTGGAATACCCGGTTCCGGTCAATGCGGACAGCCGCAATAGGCTGGGTTCCGTCATCGTATTCCCTTGTTTTTGGAGAGCGCAGTTCCTTTATGTCGCGTGCGACCGGATCAACTGCATGAACTCGTTTCGGCTCTCGATCCGCTCGCGGAAGACCCCGTGCATCGATGAGGTCACAGCCTTACTATTCTGTTTCTCTACGCCGCGCATCATCATGCAGAGGTGTTGGGCTTCCATGACGACGGCCACCCCCTTTGGTCGCAGGGCCGCCAGAAGCGCATTGGCGATCTGGGAGGTCAGACGCTCCTGCACCTGGAGTCGGCGACTATACATCTCCACCAGCCGAACCAGTTTGCTCAAACCGACAATCTTGCCGTCCGGTAGATAGCCGACGTGGCACTTGCCGAAAAAAGGGAGCAGATGATGTTCGCAGAGGGAGAAGAAGTCGATGTCCTTGACCAGGACGATCTCGTCATAGTTGTCTTGAAAGACCGCTTCGTTCAGAACGCCATTAACCTGTTTGTCGTATCCGGATGTGAGGAAGGCGAACATCCGCTCTACCCGCTCCGGGGTCTTAACCAATCCTTCCCGATCGGGATCCTCGCCAATCTCCTTCAGCAGATCCCTGACCAACCGCTCGATCATGCGCCTATTCCTTGTCGCGACAGCGTTAGTGACCTTGAACTGTAAACGCGTTGAGACTGCTGATAAAAGTGTAAATGAGCAGACCGGGATGTGCAAGGAAAACCTCCGGCGCGCAAACGAGCAGGGCGCGGCCCGCCGGGATCGCCATTGACGACGGTCTGTCCCCGATGCTATAAGGTCCGCGTTCGATCTTTCCTGTAAGCGTATGCCGTCTCACGAAAGGAGTCACCTCATGACGTCGCCCCAAGGGGTCCTGGCACTGATGCAGGCTTCACCGACGGCCGAGCCGATTACCCCGATGAGTGCCGGCGCGGGCCTATTGGAGCGCCTGTATCAGCAGCCGACGCCGGGCGAGACCAGCGCAGCCATCCAGGCTGGGCTCGACCAGGCTGAAGGCGGTCGGCCGCTCACTCGCCAACAGGCCGCCCTGCTGCTCTACGCTGAGGGGCGCCACCTGCGGCGTCTTCTGGAACTTGCCTCCGCGATTCGCGATTGCGGCAAAGGGCGAACGGTCACCTTCTCGAAAAAGGTCTTCATCCCGCTAACCCGCGTCTGCCGCGATCGGTGCGGCTACTGCGCCTTCCGTCGGGATCCTGGCGAACCGGGTGACGGCTTCATGACGCCGGATGAGGTTCTGGCTATTGCCTCGGCCGGCGCCGCCCTCGGGTGCAAAGAGGCGCTCTTCAGTCTTGGCGAGAGGCCCGAGCTGGTATTTCCCGAGGCTGGGCGAGCGCTTGTCGACCGCGGATATCGCAGTACGATCGAATACCTGGCGCGGATGTGTGAGCGGACGATAGCAGAGACGGAGCTCCTGCCCCATGCGAATCCCGGGACGATGAGCATCGAGGAGATGGCGATGCTGAGAGAGACAACAGCCGGCATGGGTCTGATGCTGGAGTCGGTGAGCGTCCGGCTCCTGCAGCCCGGCGGGCCGCACCACTTCTCGCCTGACAAACATCCTCTGCGTCGGATCAGCACCATCGAGAACGCGGGACGGTTGCGGATCGCCTTTACGACCGGGATTCTGATAGGCATCGGCGAGAGCCTTGAGGAGCGGATCGACTCTCTATTCGCTATCAGGATGCTGCACCGAAGATTCGGCCACATCCAAGAGGTCATCGTCCAGAATTTCCGCGGGAAACCCGCCACCCCGATGCAAGACCATCCCGAGCCGACGCTCGTCGATCTGCTCAGGACCGTGGCGGTGGCGCGCCTGATTCTCGGTCCGGACATGAACCTTCAGGCGCCGCCGAATCTGAGTCCGGAGACCTATCCCTTGCTGCTTTCGTCTGGCATCAATGACTGGGGCGGTATCTCGCCCCTCACGCAGGATCAGATCAACCCTGAGGCGCCCTGGCCCGGAATTGACGCACTGCGCGATGCGACGTCGGCCATCGGGTACCGCCTGCAAGAGCGGCTTCCAATCTATCCCGAGTACATCGTGCGCAAAGATGGGTTCGTCCCCGCTCCGTTGGCCCGCCGGATCATGGCGCTGGTGGACGAGGCAGGCTATCCCAAAGCGCAGGGTATAGGGTATAGGGTCTAGGGTGTAGGGTTTAAAGAAAGGGCAAGGAAAAATGGTTCTGGACGCTTTTGACTATACCCTAAACCCTATACCCTGCCTTACAGGAGATGCCGGTGAGTCGCGCGGTGCCTGACGAGCCTTACACGCGCAGTGAGAGGCTTGACCAGTTACTTGGTCGGATCGAGCCGGATGTAGCACGCCTGCTGGGCGGGGTACTTGAGGGACGCGAGCTTTCCTCTGAGGGGGGTTTGCACCTCGCCGGGACGCATGGGCCGGAGTTATGCGCGCTCGTCATGGCGGCCGACGAGATGCGACGGCGTCAGGCGGGAGAGGTCGTTACCTATGTGGTGAACCGGAACATCAACTTCACCAATGTCTGCTTCAAGCAGTGTACGTTCTGCGCCTTCAGCTGGGACTTCCGCGACGAGCAGGCGTACTTCCTTCCCCTCGAGGAGGTGGCGCGGAGGGCCGAGGAGGCCTGGGAGCTGGGGGCCACTGAGGTCTGTATCCAAGCCGGCCTGCCGCCGACACTGGATGGCCGGTTTTATATTGAACTGTGCCGTGTCGTCAGGCGGGCGGCGCCCCGGATCCATATCCACGCCTTCTCACCAGAGGAGATCCTGTACGGCTCCAGGCGATCCGGCATCCCTATCCCGCAGTATCTGATGGCGCTGAAGGAAGCCGGTCTTGGGACACTCCCCGGGACCTCGGCCGAGATCCTGGACGATGAGATACGCAATATCATCTCGCGCGGTCGCATCTCCACTCGTCAGTGGATCGACGTGGTGACCACCGCTCACGCCCTCGGTATTCCGACCAGCGCCACAATGATGTACGGCCATATCGAGCAGCCGATCCACTGGGTCAGACATATGGCGTTGCTGCGCGATATCCAGAAAGAGACGAGTGGATTTACCGAATTCGTGCCGCTCTCCCTGGTCCATCACGAGGCGCCGATCTACCGTCGCCGGTTGGTGAAGGGGGTGCGCCGGGGAGCGACGAGCGCTGAGGTGCTGAAGGTGCATGCGCTGGCGCGCCTGATGCTGGGTGCCACCTTTACACATATTCAATCGTCCTGGGTCAAGGAGGGTCCGAGACTCGCTCAGTACCTGCTGACGGCAGGGGCTGATGATCTCGGCGGCACCCTGATCAACGAAAGCATTTCCACATCGGCCGGTGCATCTTATGGCCAGCTCATGCCGCCCGCCGCGCTGCGCCGTCTGATCCGCACGCTCGGACGTGTTCCTGCTCAGCGAAGCACGACCTACCAGCGCCTTCGACTGTACGACGATGTAGGTGAAGAGGAGGATCCGCTCGACCGCATCGACGATCCGGAGGCGCGTTTCGGTTCGCACCGAACGCTTGCCGCCTCACCCGCGTTCCGTTACCCGAGGGGTCATTGCGAGTGACCAGCGGGAGCGCGGCAATCTCAGCGTTCTTGAGGATGCGAAGAACGGTGGGATTGCTTCGGTCCCCTTCGCTTCGCTTTGGGTCCCTCGCAATGACCGACGCCAGAGGCTTTCTAACCAACGACGAGCACAAGAGGCAACAGCCGTGAAGATCGCAATCTTAGGGGGAACGGGACGAGAGGGATCGGGACTGGCTTTACGTTGGGGCGCATCCGGCGAAGAGGTCATCATCGGATCAAGAGATGTAGAACGGGCGACCGCGGCGGCGGAACGCTTGAACAAACTGCTCCGGACGGCTGCCATCCGTGGCGCCCTGAATCGACAGGCTGCGCTCGAAGCGGACGTCGCGGTCCTGACGGTGCCCTACGCCGCCCACCGTGCCGCACTGACGGAGGTCAAGGAGGCGTTACGCGGTAAACTCCTGATCGATACAACTGTCCCGCTGGACCCCAAGACACACGAACGGCTGGTTCAGGCACATCACGGCTCCGCGCTCCAAGAAGCGCAGGAGTGCCTGGGACCCAGCGTGAAGGTGGTGGCAGCCTTCCAGAATATCGGCTGTGACCTGCTGAAGGAGTTGGGAAAGGTCATCGACTGCGATGTCCTGGTGTGCGGGGATGACTCCGATGCAAGGCGCCTCGCCGCCGTGTTGGCGGCAAAGGCCGGTCTGCGCGCTGTCGATACCGGCTCGTCGCAACATGCCGGGACGATAGAGGGACTGACCGCACTGCTCATAGACTTGAAGCGGCGTTACAAGACCAAGGAGACAGGCATCAAAATCACCGGCCTGCCTGCGTGTGAGGCGCAGGCGGGCCTTTCGGAGTACACGCCATGATTCTCGCCCTGGCCGGTGGGGTCGGCGCCTCAAAGCTGCTGCATGGGCTCGCGCAGGTGATAGACGCTGCTGAGCTTACCGTTATTGTCAACACAGGAGATGACCTGATCCTGCACGGTCTGACCATCTGCCCGGATGTGGATACCGTCACCTATACCCTGGCCGGCGTAGCCGATCAGGAAAGAGGCTGGGGGATTGCAGGCGACACGTTCAACGCCCTGCAATGGCTCGGCCGCTACGGTCGGGAGCGCTGGTTTAATCTGGGAGATCGTGACCTGGCCACCCATCTGCACCGGAGCGTCCTGCTGAATGAAGGGCTCACGCTCACCGAGGTCACCGACCTCATCAGGCGAGCGCTTGCTGTCCGAGCCAGGATTCTGCCGATGTCGAATGAGATAGTCTCGACGATCGTGCTCACCGACGACGGGCCGCAGTCTTTTCAGTCATACCTCGTCCGCGACGGCGCTCGCCATGCTGTCAGGGGGGTGATCTTCGAGGGGATTGAGCGGTCTCGACCGGCGCCCGGCGCGCTTGAGGCGATTGAGGCGGCTGACGGAATTATTCTGTGCCCCAGCAACCCGATTATCAGCATCGGACCGATCCTGGCCGTCCCAGGTATCCGCGAGGCGCTGCGCGCAACGAAGGCGCCAATTGTGGCGATCAGCCCGGTTGTATGTGGCCGGTCCCTGAAGGGTCCTACGGATAAGTTCCTGGCCGGTCTCGGCCATGAGGTGTCGGCCCTGTCGGTGGCCCGTCTCTATCGCGACTTTCTCGATCTGCTCATTATCGATCGCCTTGACACCGGCCTGCTCCCCGCGATCGAGGCGCTACCGCTCAGGGTAAGCGCAACGGAGACGATCATGAACAATCTGGAGCAAAAGATCGCTCTGGCCAAAGAGGCTCTTGCCTATCTGGCCTCTTTCACCACCTGAACACGCACATGCTGGTCGCGGTGATTCCGGTCAAGGAGTTTTCCCGAGGCAAGGCGCGACTCGCGCCGTGGCTCTCGGTCGAGGAGCGATACCTCCTCTGCAAGGCGATGTTCGAAGATGTGCTGACCGTTGTGGCCGCCTTCCCTCTGTTTGATCGTGTGGCGGTCATTACGTCGGATACCGAGGCCGCTACATTCGCCAGGCAGTACGGCGTTGAGGTCATCAGCGAGACGCAGCAGGTCGGGCAGAGCCGGTCGGTGGAGGCGGCGGCCGCGGTCTGCCGCGAAGTCGGGGCTGAGGCGATGCTGACCGTCCCGCTTGACGTGCCTCGGATCACGGCCGACGATCTCAGCCGGATCGTAGAACAAGGACCTGTGCCCAGGGGGATTGTGCTGGCACCGTCACGTGATGCCCTTGGGACTAACGCCTTGCTGGCCAGGCCACCCGAGGCCATCCTCTTTCGCTTCGGGTACGATAGCTTCCGCGCTCACCGCAGCGAGGCCGAGGCCAAGGGTCTACAATGCGTAGTCTGTGGACTTCCCAACCTCGGGCTGGATATCGACGAGATTGATGATCTCCGATGCTTCCTCGCGCAGCCGGGTCGGACCAGGACCGATGCGCTGCTGTATCGGCTTGGGATCGGCGGGAGAGTTGGAGTTGGAACGAGCGCCTGAACTGACACTGATCGGCCTGACCGGTATTCCGGAGATTCAGACCGGCGATGATCTGGCAGCGCTGATTGTTGAGGCAGCCACGAGACGGGGTCTCGCGTTCCAACCGAACGACATCCTGGTCGTGACGCAGAAGGTCGTCTCCAAGATCGAGGGCCGGGTCGTGCGCCTGTGCGACGTCACGCCCTCGCCCGCATCTCTGGGTTGGGCTGCGTACCTCGACAAGGACCCGCGCCTGGTCGAACTGATTCTCGGGGAGGCCAGACGGATCGTTCGGATGGACCACGGACTCCTCCTCGCTGAAACCAGGCACGGCTTCATCTGCGCTAATGCGGGGGTTGATAGATCCAATCTCCCCGGCGAGGAGTCTGCGTCGCTGCTTCCGCTCGACCCGGACGGCTCAGCCGAGGCGATCCGGAATCGAATCCGAGCCCTCTGCGGAGCCGATGTGGCGATTGTGATCTCTGATACCTTTGGTCGCCCCTGGCGCGACGGCCTGACCAACGTGGCCATTGGTGTCAGTGGTCTGGTCCCGCTTGTAGATTATCGCGAGACGACCGATGACTTCGACCGGCCTCTCAAGGCGACACGCATAGCTATCGCTGATGAACTGGCAGCCGCGGCGGAGTTGGTGATGGGCAAGACCGAGCGGATCCCTGCGGTTCTGATCCGTGGCTATCGGTACGTGGGAGGAGAGGGGCGCGCGTCAATGTTGCTTCGTCCGCCCGAGCGGGATCTGTTCAGATAGTGTTAGTCCGGTCTATCTCGTTAGTTTGGTTTGTTTCGTCGTTTGGTCTAGACCGATTGGACCAGATAAACCAGACAGACCAAATAAACCAGATAAACTAAGGGGTATTCTTTATTCTATTGCGGCGCAGGAGGGGTCTGTCCCTCCAGCGTGAGCCTCAGCAATGCGGATTCGGCCTGCGCTCGCGCCTTACGGGCCTCGCTCCTGACGGATTCCTTGGCGCCGAGTTCGCCGAACAGGTGCTCCCGCGTCGAGGTAAAGCGTCGATCTACATTGGTGTTAAAGGTGTCGACGATCTGCGCCTTGATCGCGGTGATTTCGCGATCCGATTTCACCTCTATCGCCTTGGTTCCCGCCACCTTTGCCTGATACTGCGCTTTCTCTGCGAGCAGGCTGATCGCCTCACCCGACGTTCTGGCGCTGAACAGATGAGCATCCTTCTTCTGTGTCGCAGACCTGAAGAGTTTCGCCTCATCTTTGGCCTGCGCTAAATACTCCAGGGCCAATGAGAACTCCTCCGGCGCATAGATCTCCGCCTCGAAGTCTCTCGCCTCCTGAATGGCTTTGTCCGCCTCCTCCAACCCCTTCACAAAGACGATCTCTTGCGCATCAGCCAAGCCTGTCCTGAGCACAACCGAAGGGCCCGCCCAAAGCGTAAACGACACCAGCGCGATCATGATGGCCACAATCAGGCCCGGAACAGTTCGCCCGCTCTCCCTCATTGCGATGACCCTTTCATGCGTTCGCTGAGATACCTGAATCGGTTCGTAAATGCCGTCGGCTCCAGATGGCCATCACGCGCCAACGCCTCGATCCGCCCCGACGTCTCAAAATCCTGGGGCTCCAGGCGGATCATATAGGCTCGAAGCGTCTGATACGACTCGGAGTCGATATCGACGTAACGGACGCGGATCTTCCCGGTCCGCTGATCCAACATCTTCTGAAACGGGATCGGGACCATCTTCCCTCCCTGGATGGTCACCATGGCTTCCGTCTGACCGTCCAACAGGAAACGGGTCGCCCAATAGCCAAGACTGCGACAATACTGGATATCCAATGCGCCAGGGGCAGCACAGCGGAGTTCATAGCCGATATCTTTCGCCACGATCGTGACATCGATGCCTCGCGCCCGAAGACTTTCGGCAACTCGCTCTTTGAGCACTCGTCCAAGCACAAGCTCCGAAAGACGGACATTTCCATAACCGTCCCGTTCAACCGAGCCAAACTCGGCAGGATCCAGTTTATCGGCCAGCCCTTCGCTCAGAATGGCCACGCCATATCCCTTCCCTGAAGTGCGTCGCTTGATGACTGCTCCTTCCAGGATATCAACCAGCGTCTGAAGAGGGATCCTCGGCTCCGAAAATTCCTCTCCGATAACCGTGAGTGTGGTGCCGGCGGCGCCTCCAATGCCGAGCGCCAGATGGCCGGCTCGTCGCCCCATCACCGTGATGAAAAACCATCGGTCCGTTGTTTCTGCATCGTCCATCAGATTCTGGACGATTTCCTTGCCCAGATTGCAGGCCGTGGTAAAGCCAAACGTCGCCACTTCCTGCGGGAGCGGGAGATCGTTATCGATCGTTTTCGGTACATGCGCGACAGCGACCCGACCCTTCACCGCCTCCGACAGCCGATATGCCGCGAAGGCAGTGTCATCGCCCCCGATCGTCAACAGGCCGGAGACCTCCAGTTTATCGAGCGCCTCAACCACATTTCGGAGCGTCTCCTGGGATTTGGTCGGATTCGTCCTGGATGTCCGAAGGATAGATCCTCCTTCGAAATGGATCCGGGATATCCCGTCGATCTCGAGCTCCGTCACGTGACTGGTATCGCCTCGCGCAAGCCACTTGAACCCATCATAGAAGCCGAGGACGCGCGCTCCATGGTTGCGGGCCTCGATGGTCGCCGCCGCAATCACGCCGTTAATACCGGGCGCGGGGCCGCCTCCGACCAGCATGGCAAGCGTTTTCATGAGATTCCCTCGCGATGAGACATGCGCTGTCAGCTCTCAGCGTTCAGCTCTCAGCAACACGCTGAAGACCGACGGCTGAAGCCCGAGCGTATTCAGTGTACGAGCAACAGGACCCGGTGTCAACCGGCCGTGAGCGATCAGCTTTCAGCCATCAGCCTTAAATCACACGGAGGGGGATCAGGTAGGGGACTTGAGGGCACCTCAGAAGCTGAAAGCTGACCGCCGATGGCTGAACGCTTACCAATGTGGAGCGGGAGACGGGACTCGAACCCGCGACGTTCAGCTTGGGAAGCTGACATTCTGCCACTGAATTACTCCCGCGCCCTCTTCTGTCTAGCAAAAGCGATCGCGCTTGTCAACGGCTTTCGGCGCGAGACTGCCGTGACGTGGGCGATGCCTCGAAAAACTGCCGCCACGATTCAAGATGTTCCTGCGCGTAAGCCAGAGCCTCCTGACGGTTGGTGATAAGTCCTGTTGCCTGAGCCTCTTGCAGGCGATCAAGTACAGATCCCAGGAAAGGTCCTGGTGCGATACCGAACAGATCGATCAGAGACCAGGACTGATGACTGACATGCCGAGAGCAGTTCATGATCGTTAGCACGAACTGAAGCCCAAGTCGCTCAACTGCCGACAGAGCTTATCGATCGGCTCCTGTGCAAATGCGCAAAAGACAACAACCAGGATGTCCGGATCTTTGTTGCGAAGAATCAGGTCCTCGAGCAGATTGGATCTCTCGCCCCATACATGAATCGCCTGAGGAGGGACCCTCGACTCAAGCGTCGCCTGCTCGAGGATAGATGAGATCTCTCCGGGAGCCCTCATGTGCCTGTACCGTGGCAGCGGTTCTCGAATGATAACCTCGTCGCTTACGGAGGCAGCGATTCTGGCCAGATCACGGATATAACTCGTTGATTGCATCCCGATGCCCGTGATAACCCCAATGATGCGTCGAATGGGAAAAGGGCGGCAGGCCCTCATTCGGGCGAGAGCCTGGACGTCTCGCTGATAACTGTCTCTATTGCTGCCTGCCAGGAGGAGCACTCGTCCCCATGATCCCTCGAACAGATTGAAATGTCCGGGGTTATCGTCTGGGACCGCACCGAAAGAGAGGAGACTCCTCAGAAGCGACTGCTGAGAGACTGGCAGATATGGACGCATAACCTCTACGGAAGCAATGGCAGCCAGTAGGTTATAAGCGTTATAGGAAGCAAAACCCCTGAAGAGTAACGGCGCATCGCGAATCTCGGCCACGACAGAGAAGAGCCCGGCGTGCTCTCTTACAACCGTTCCATCTTCACCGTATCGATAGAAGGTCGACAGGGGATTCGCATTCTCCTGAGCTGAGGATCCGAGACTCAGATAGATGACATCAACGTTTTGCGGAGGACGGAGGGGTGCAAGGAGGGGATCGTCAGCATTGAGAATCATAGTTCCGCCGGACCGAACTCGGGAGGCCAACCTCCATTTGAGCGCCAGCATCTCGTCTAAGGTTTGTATCCCCAACTCACCCAGGTGGCCATCCGTGATATTTGTGAAGATCGCTATATCACAGTCAGGGAAGCCGAACCCGTATCGCTGTATCCCGCCATGGGCGGTTTCCAGCACGAGCAGATCGCGCCCTCCGGCTCGGTAGGCCCTTATGGGGCCGTCAGCCCCTGAGAATGAGCCTCTCAGGGTACAGGTTCCATTGACGTAGATACCCCCGCTGCAGGCCATCCCGACCTGATGACCGGCATCCGCAAATATCCTTGAGATCAGGCGGGTGGTTGTCGTCTTTCCTTTGGTGCCGGTAATAGCGATCAGATGACCCTGGTATCCCCGGAGTCTCAGCCGGGACCATGTCGTGAGGGCGTACCAACCTAGATCGTGGCACGTGTCTCGCAGCTTCTGAATCTTGCGGGGCGATTGGAGGAACGAACGCAGGCGCCGGCCCAGCGCCACCGTGACGGCATCCACTCAGCTTTACCTCCACAGGCGCCTGAGGACCGGAATGTTCGGTCAGGGGAAAAGGGACTACGTGTCGTTGCTTGCCCCTCCGGCAGTCACATCCCGAAGCCACCCGATCCGTCTAAGGGTAGGTCGCTGGTAGACAGCCTTGTCTTCCTGGATCTCACTATCGAGAAACTGGCCCGGCTTTTCTGTCTCTCCCATTCTTGCCCTCCCGTGCATGGCCCACTATAACGGCATCCACCCAACTCTACCTCGCAGCCGCCCGGGACCAGACTGTTTAGCGAAAAGGTATGAGGCTAATCGAAGCCTTGCTACACCTCTGCCTCATCCGTGCTTGCCTGAGCAGTCACATCCCGAAGCCACCCGATCCGTCTGAGGGTAGGCCGCTGATAGGCAGCCTTGTCTTCCTTGACCTTACCGTCGACAAGCTGATCAAGTTCTTCCGTCTCTCTCATCATCACCCTCCTGTGAATGGCACACCACTACAATACACGCGGAAGCAAAATATCGCTACAGCGAGATTCTGTCAAGCCATATCACAGGGAGTAGCGGTGCCCGACTGCCGTGACGTGGACGATGTCTCGAAAAACTGCCGCCACGATTCAAGATGTTCCTGCGCGTAAGCCAGAGCCTCCTGACGGTTGGTGATGAGTCCTGTTGCCTGAGCCTCTTGCAGGCGATCAAGCACAGATCCCAGGAAAGGGCCCGGCGCGACATTCAACAGATCGATGAGATCGTCTCCTCGTATATAGGGTTTGGCCTGACTCGTCAGAAACTTAGTGCTGTAGAATCTGAACGCATTGCGCAGGAATATCTGATGGCGGTGGAACGCCTCGACCTCCTCACCAATGGTAGCCCGCAGGTCCGCCCACGAGTGCAGCAACACAAGGGGGACCGCATCATCCGCTTCCCTGAAGAAACGATACTGCGCCCTGGCGGTCACGGTTGTTGCGCTCGAGAGGTGGATCGGCCGCACGTGATGTTGCTCGATGCCGGCCACGAGGCTTGTGGCCGGCCGACCCAGTCGAAGGCGGTCGCACAGACCGGCGAGGATCGGCATGCCGGCCTGCTCGTGTCCGAGGAACCGGACCCGACCATCCGGTTGGACACTTCGGGTTTCCGGCTTGCCGACATCGTGCAGGAGGGCCAGTAGCTTGAGGATAGCGGTCTCGCTGACGCCCGCTTCGATCTCCCGATTAAGCCGCTCGCGTAACCAGGGGGCGTCTTCCGGAAAGAGCTGCTCAAGGCGCGTGAGCAGCAGTTCGACAGACCACAGCGTCTGAAGCGAGTGCTCCCAGAGGGGCAGGCGATGCGGCTTGCTCGCCGGAACTGATTTGAACGCCTCGACCTCCCGGACCAGCGCCTTCAGAAGCTGCAGGACGTCGAGCTGTTCGATCCAAGGCGCGGCGGGGACCGTATCAAGGATCCTGAACAACTCATCCCGCAGACGTTCCCCGGCTACCGTCTCGATCAGTGATGCGCGCTCAATGATCCATCGGCTAGTGACCTCCTCAATGGTAAAGCCGAGTTCTGCCGCCAGGCGGACTGCCCTGATCAGACGAAGCGGATCGCGATCGAATGCCGATGGGGCAATGGCTCGCAGGCGCTTTTCCTTCAGAGCGTTCAGCCCACCCGTTGGAT
>DATMXF010000215.1:0-10307 GCA_035561835.1 Patescibacteria group bacterium | reverse complement strand
ACGATCTGACTATCCAGCGGTATCTCGGTCGGAACAGTCGCATTGAAGGGACAACGGAACGATTTCCCTCCCTTGATGCGGCGCTCGATTTCCCCCTCTATTTTGTCCTAGAGGAGACGATCAAGGGATTTATCGATCCGGCCCTTCTGCGCGAACGTTACGAGCGGTTCAGGCTGCTCTATACTGATCATGGAGCGGCCGGCGAACACTTCGTGACCTTTGTCGACAACCACGATCAGATGGCAAGGCCCTACCGGCGCTTCATGCACCGGAATCCTTTTCCCCATCAGGCAATCCTGGCCGTCGGCTATCTGCTGACCAGTCAAGGGGTACCGTGTATCTACTACGGAACGGAACAGGGGTTTGACGGTGGCGGAGACAGCGACCGGTATGTTCGAGAGTGTATGTTCGGAGGGCGGTGGGGAGGGTTCGAGACCGCAGGCCATCACTGCTTTGATGCCGCACATCCCATCTACCGGGCTATTGCGGATATCGCGGCGGTGAGGAACCGGGAGCCGTCGCTCCGATACGGCCGCCAATATTTTCGAGAGATCTCAGGCAATGGCATAGATTTCGGTCACCCGGTCGACAGCCGGTGTACGCTCGCCTACTCACGAATCCTCGACGAATCCGAGATCGTGATAGCCATGAATCTGGATACCGTAGCGCGACAGGATCATGTGACAGTTGATGCGCGTCTGAGCCCGGTGGGGCAGGAGATCGTCAATCTGCTTGATTCTGAGGAACGGGTGATAGTGGAGCAGCGTGGCGACAGAGCCGCCGTGCAGGTCGCCCTTGGGCCGCATTCGATGGCGATTTTAAGTGGCAGTACATCCCGGTAAACGTCCTTGTAATGACGCAGGATTCCTTACCGCCCCCAACAACATTGTGGCCAGGGTGCTTCGTTCATGGCGATGAATGACAGCCAATACAGGGTTGTTTCGATATTTCCATGGCGACGGCAATCAGCGGAACGACATAAGCTGGTGGGATAAGGTCGTGGATCGGATGCAGGGCCGCATTGAAGATCTGCTGAAGCCGGGTACCGACGGCCTCAAGGACCACTTCATGGCGCGCTATGTCGCATGTCTAGAGAAGGCAGTGGACGCGTAAGGCAGAAAAAGACTTGAACACTTCCTTGCGGTACGCTATGGTATTTTCTATAAGGTCGGAAGCTGGTTAAACCCGAGTTGCGTGTTGGATCTCGGTAAGGCTGTAAATGGCCACATCCCGCACGCCCAACTTTGTCACCTGTTGATCGCGGTCCTCCATTATCCCGACGCTACGCAGCATAATGGGCTCATTGATCTTCTGCAGCTCGAACCATCATAGGAAAAAGCGGCGCGTTTGCGGTCTCGCGACGGTGTTGGTTCTCCTCGCCCTCCAAGGGTCGAGTCTTGCGCGTGAGGGGAAGTCGCCGGAGACTGAGCGCAGGCCGCCCGCTCATCTGGCGACAACGGCGGAGGCGCATTACGAACTCGGGGTTTCCTACCACGAGCAGATGTTTGTCGATCTTGATCAGGCGATTGCCGAATATGAGCAGGCGATTAAGCTCCGGAACGATTTCGCTGAGGCGCACTACCACCTGGGGCTTTCCTATCATACGAAGGCCAAATTGGGCGCTGACGATAAGGTCCTGTACCGTAAGGCGCTGAAAGAGTACAAGGCGTATCTGACCCTGCTTCCGAAGGGCTCATTAGCCGAAAAGGCCAGGCAGAATATTAAGGCAGTGGAGCAGAGGCTTCGATAGGCTTGCGGAGTGAGGGGTACGAGTGATGGATTGTTGTAATGGGGTCGGCAGGCGTAATTTCTTGCTGCTGGCCGTCGGGTCCCTGCTTGGATTCATGTCGCCTTTGCGCGCCTATGGTTTTACGATCATCTCTGAATCTGAGGAGAACGAGATCGGCAAGAAGGCCGATCAGGAGATTCTTGCGCATTTTGGTCGTTATCGCGACCAGCAACTGCAAGCATATGTGGAGTCGATCGGCCAGCGACTGCTGGAAGGGATTGGCCCAACCAGTTTCCACTACAGTTTCAAGATCGTCGATGTTCCGGAAGTGAACGCGATGGCCCTGCCGGGAGGCTACATCTACATTACCAGAGGGATGCTGGCGATGCTGAACAGCGAGGCGCAGCTCGCGGGGGTCCTCGGCCACGAGATCGGTCACGTCACCTCCCGTCATGCGGCGAAACAACTCACGAAAGCGTTGGGTGCGCAAATCCTGTCGCTGGGTCTCATGGCCCTGAGCCCCGGCGGCCGCCAGAACACGGGAGAGTGGGCGCAGGTGTCGTCGGCCCTTTTCAGCCACGTCCTCATGGGATACGGCCGGGAGGCGGAGATGGAGGCTGACGAACGCGGACTCCGCACGGCCTACCGCGCCGGCTACAATCCTCGAGAGATGGTCGCATTCCTCAGTGCGATGAAGGTAAAGGAGCGACTGGAGGCGCTCGGTTATCACGGCTTTCAAGGGACCCATCCGGAGACGATCGATCGCGTCGTGAAGGCCGAAACCATGGCCTCTATTCTCATTGAGCAAGGCAGCGGCGCTCTCGAAGTAAAGACGAACGAATACAAAGCGCACCTCGACGGTTTGATCTATGGGACGAAGCGGGATCATCGGCGCCTGAAGATCTATGTTGCCAAAGGTGGAGAGACACCGGCAACGGTGGCCAGAGATATCCTCGGCGATCAGCAACTGGCGTGGGAGGTAGCGAACCTGAATGGGATCAAAGAAGCGACGATCTTCCGTGAGGGAGACCAGGTGAAACTGCTGCCGCCTGTTTCTACGGGTTCGCATGAAGGGCGACAGTTGAAACTTTCCCCCAACTGATCCATCCCTCCGTACCTGAGTGAACGGGATGCTCGTCGCAATCCCTCCGGCTTGCTGGGAGGGTCAAGGCGAGCTATAAAGAAAAGAGCCGTTCCTTACCGTGAAGAACCCCGCAGCTTGCTGCGGGGTTCTTCAAAGGGGCGGAGGTGGTAAGGTTCGGAACGGAGGGATCGATCGCATGCAGGTGGATGGAGAGATAAGAGATGGCGACACCATTCGCCGGATGTTCGGCGGCATCGCGCCTCGATACGATCTCCTCAATCGTCTGCTCAGTGTTGCGCGCGACCGCTACTGGCGCCGGGAGGCCGTAGCTCACACCCAGCTCCCCTCCGGTGGAGTCGCGCTTGATGTCTGCACCGGGACTGCCGATATGGCTCTGGAATTGGCCAGACAGTTCTCCTCAGCCAGGACGATTATCGGCGTAGACTTCTGCCTGCCGATGATTCGTATCGCGGCGGAAAAGGTCGCTCGCAAAGGTCTGACCGGTCGTATCCGGCTGCAGGCCGCCTCCGCCGAGGCCTTACCGTTCGGCGCCAATACCTTCGATGCCGTCACCATCGCCTTCGGGATCCGCAACGTCGTAGATCGTAAGTGCGGACTGTCGGAACTCTGTAGAGTGCTGCGTCCAGGGGGCGTGGGCGTCATTTTGGAGTTCACCACGCCCCATGGGCCGTTCTTCGGGTGGCTCTATCGTGTCTATTTCCATCGCGGGCTCCCCTGGCTGGGTGGCCTGATTTCAGGGGATGCTCAGGCGTACAGGTACCTTCCGACCTCCGTGTCCGCCTTCCCCGGCCCGCAGGAACTGTCCAGGATGATGGAAGAGGTGGGCTTCCATGATGTTCACTTTCGCACCCTGACCGGTGGGATTGTCACCATTCATGTGGGAACGAAATCGGCGTGAACCTGCTGCGGCCGGCCATTCATAAGACAGCTCTGTATCTGGAGCTGGTGAAGTTTTCTCACACCGTCTTCGCGCTTCCGTTCGCCTTGATGGGCGCGATCCTGGCAGCTCGAGGGATCCCGACGCCGCCGACGCTCTTCTGGATTGTATTGGCCATGGTCGGCGCCAGAAGCGGCGCCATGGCGATCAACCGTCTGGCCGACCAGGAGTTCGATGCGCGAAATCCCCGCACACAGGAGCGAGCCCTGCCGAAGGGAATAGTCCGGCGCGGAGAGGTGATCCTGTTCACGCTTGGGTCGTTCGCGCTCTTCCTGTTCGCCGCCTCCCGACTGAATCCGCTCTGCCTGAAGTTGGCTCCCTTTGCGATGGCGGTACTGATTGTGTACTCCTACGCCAAGCGCTTCACCTTTCTCTCCCACCTGATGTTAGGGTTGGCGCTGGCTATAGCGCCTCTGGGCGCGTGGATCGCTGTGACCGGGGAGATGGCAGCGGTTCCGGTCGTGCTCGGTATCGCCGTTCTCTTCTGGGTAGCCGGGTTCGACATCCTGTACGCCATGGCTGACATCGACTTTGATCGAGCGGTCGGCCTCCATTCGATTCCGGCTCGGTTCGGAATCCCGGCCGGGATGGCCATCTCTCGATCCTTTCACGCGGCAACCCTGATGCTCCTCTTCTTGCTGATGTTTCTTTCAGATCTACGTAGTTTCTATCTGGCGGGCGTCCTCCTTGCCACGGGCCTCCTGGTGTATGAGCACCTGCTGCTTCTCCGCTGCGGCCTCAAGCGACTCGACGCCGCCTTTTTCACAGCCAACGGTCTGCTCAGCATCACCCTGTTCTGTTTCACCCTCCTCGATGTTCTTCTGATGTAGCGAGAGTAAAGACGATTTTAGATACTAAGGGTTGCAGAATGCGGCAAAATAGGGCATCCTGAGACGTGAATCTGCAACCTATCCGTAACCCCGGGGCATACCGGGGGAGGGTGATGACGCCATGCTTGTCCGAAAATGCCTCATGGGAGCGCTCGTGGGGATGTCCGGTGGATTCCTCGTTGGTCTCATCGGAGCATTTGTCCTCGGACCGATCTGGATGATTGCGTCTGAGGGAGGTGCTGCGCCGCCAGTGAATCTCATGAGCTTGGTCTTGCTTCTTACGATTCCTGCCGGCATCATCATCGGGATCATGGTCCCGATTCGCAAGGCATCGAGGCGTCGTCAAGCAGCCAAAGCGGAGGAGGAGACTCGCTGACGCCGTGATCCTTTTTGAATCGATAACAAAAAAGGGTAGCGACTTAACGCCGCAACCCTTTGATTTAATTGGTGGAGCTGACGGGATTCGAACCCGTGGCCTCCTGACTGCCAGTCAGGCGCGCTCCCAACTGCGCCACAGCCCCACATTGGTAAGCCTTTGAACAGGGACGATTTAAGCGAACAGGAGCAAGCCTGTCAAGGGAAATCTTCCCCGCGCTCTGCTCCATCAGGCCGGACCATCGGTCTCCGCCACTGTTTTGTGTGCGGCGGAGCCATCACGCTCCAGGAAACCTATCTCCTCGCTGAAGGGCCGACCTCGGATATTGTCCGGAGTGTCTGCCGCCCCTGCTATCTTCGCAAAAGTCTTGAGATTCGCGAAGCGGTCCGACGAGAGCGCGACGAAGGATTCATCCGGTAGCCGGACCTCTTTAGAGCACTCCTGGCGAGAGGCGACAGCGCAGTTATGGCGGGGTCAATCTCTATTTGTGTGGGTCGAATCCGCTTGACAGTTCGTAGAGCTCCCTGATAGATAGAAGAATCGATAAAGCCCATGGGGCGCCTACTTCCTGAGGGGCCTCAGCCCATCCCTGAGTGTTGAGGATGCGAGGAGCTGGAGAATGGTGAGCGATCCTGCGACAATCTATCCAATCAGGAGCGAGCATGTGACCTGGAAAGCGCTCGACGGCGAGAGCGTCCTCCTCCATCTCGAGACCGGCGTCTACTTCAGCCTGAATGAAACCGGGACCGCTGCGTGGGAGCTGTTCGATGGCGCAACTCCGTTGGCAGCCGTCGGCGAGGCCATCTGCGCTCGATTTAATGTCTCCGCAGAACGGCTCCAGCAAGACCTCTGCGAGTTAACACAGACGCTTCGGGAAGAAGGATTGGTGGACATTCGTGAAGACCCTGCGACGTCTTCGGGAACTGACCGACCCTGAGTCGTTCCGGCTCTTCGGTTGGTCGCTTCTGATGGTTTTCGTGGCGGCAACCCTCTTGCGCATCACGCGGTTGCCGGTGCTGCTCCGCTATTTGACCCGACCGGCGGCTCCTATACGCGCCGGCCATCAGTTGATACGGTCCCTCGATGCCCGCTCAGTCGATCGGGTCCGCCGGTATAGCCATGTGATTGTCACGGGTCTCTTTCGGTCGCGGCGCCCATGCCTCCTGCGCTCGCTGGTCTTGTACCGATACTGTTGGAAGTACGGAGTGCCCGTGTCGATCCACTTTGGGGTAAGGTCGGGTATGGGCGGGTTGGAAGGACATAGTTGGGTCACGCGTGACGGAATCCCCTTAGGGGAATCGGACGCAGGGGTGCGTCCCTACGTCGTCGTCTATTCGTTCCCCATCAGTACCGACGGGACCGACCCGCATGACGCTTCGGCTGTGGCCGGATATCTGGAATGCGCGTAAGCTGTAGCCACTGATGCTGAAACGATATTGAGAAGGAGGATGACACGTATGAAAGAGATCGTCACGGAAGAACCGAAGATGCCCTATACGAAACCGACCCTCACCAAGCATAAGCCGCTGCGGGATATCACGGCAGGGAATGGCTCGGGGATGGGGTAGACCGATCCTTAGCGACTTGTGGCGGTAGTGTCGGTCGCAAGATGAACAGCATGATCACACAGACGTTTAGTATCCACGGAATCGACGTTCAGGTAGACACGGATCTCCCGTTACTCGCCGCCGGGATTGATGGATTACTGCGGCGGTTTTCCCGGCACCCTACAACCGACAGTCGGCCGCTGCGGTTCATCTATGAACGCAGCAGGAAGGTTGCGGACCCTCTTTCACATGGGTCATCCGACGGAGCCGGGTCACTGCTCTTCTCGACCTCCTGGGAGAATGCCTTTGATCTGGCCGGTCGGCTGGGCATCGACTGGGATGTCTATGCTCGGGATGGCGGTCTCTTGCTGGACTATCATCGGCGTGGCCGACTATGGCTGGACACCGCCGGCGGACGGCTTGAGGGGTCGCTGGCCGAGCCGCTGGATCTGCACCATGCGCTGCTTCCCAGCATCTTCTTCTTTTTTCCGTTCGCGCAGCTTCTGGCCCGGCGCGGACTCCACGTTGTGCATGCGGCCGCCTTGGAGCGGAACGGGCGCGGGGTACTGATTCCCGGAATGAGCGGGAGTGGTAAGAGCACCTGCTGTGTCTCCCTGATGCGGGCAGGGTATCGCTGCCTCTCGGATGATAAACCGTTTCTACGGCAGAACGGGAGCGGCGTCGAGTTGCTCCCGTTTCCAGAAATGATCGATGTGACCGATCAGTCTGTCGCCTTTTTTCCGGAGCTCAGCCGAGCGGCATCAGGCCTCGAGTCCGGCTACCGGAAGAAGCGGTTCTGTGCCGAGACGCTGTACCCGGGTTCCGCGGCCGACGCTGTTACGCCCAGCCTCATCCTGTTTCCGAAAATCAGTCAAGAGCCGACCAGCAGGGTCGAGGCGCTGTCAAAGGCCCAGGCGCTCCAAGCGCTCCTGCCGCACAGCCTGCTCTGTTTTGACCGAGAGATCTCGGCGCGTCATTTTGACCTGCTCGCGCACCTCGTCGAGACGACCACCTGTTACCGTCTATATTTCGGCCGTGACGTTCCGGACCTCCCCAGCCTGGTCGATCGGCTCCTGGAATGAACCGTTCTTCGGAGCAGCACGCCCGTCCGGACATACTGTGCGTCTCGCGTCGTTCTAACGCTGTTGACATCACCGGGCGGGTACGTAGTCTTAGGCTGTGATGAGCGCATCTGACGACCTACCGCTGGTCTCAATTATTACCCCCTCCTTGAATCAGGGACGATTCATCCGTCGGACCATCGAGAGCGTCCTCTCCCAGGATTACCTGAAGCTGGAATACCTTGTGATGGATGGGGGTTCCACCGACGAAACCCTCGACATCCTGCGCAGCTATGGGAACCGGCTCACGTGGAGATCCGGGCCGGACGGAGGACAAGCGGATGCCGTCAACGCCGGCGTTCGGCTGGCTCAGGGTGAAATTCTCGGATGGCTGAATTCGGACGACACCTACCAGCCGGGTGCGGTGAGGGCCGCCGCGACCTATCTGACGGCCCATCCGGCAACAGCGGTGGTGTATGGGGATGCATACTACATCGATGATCAGGACAGGGTAATCGGGATCTATCCTACCGAGGATTTCGACCGGGATCGACTGGCCAAGGCTTGCTTCATATGCCAGCCTGCCGCCTTCTTCCGACGGTCAGCCATCGAGACCGTGGGCGGGCTCGATACACGCCTGCAGTACTGTATGGACTATGATCTGTGGATCCGGCTGGGGCGTCGATTTCCGATCGATCGAATCCTGTACGCGCTGGCCAACAGCCGCCAGTACCCTCAGACCAAGACCTGGGCCCAACGGGATCGACTTTTCGAAGAGCTGTGCGGAGTAACGCAGCGATCGTTCGGATATACATCGCGCCATTGGCGGATGTGGAATGCCTACGCTCGCGTGAAAGGTTTCTCCTGGCCGCTCGCTCGAACAGTGTTGTATCCGGTCAGAACGTTGCTGCCGGAACGTGTCTTTTGGGGGATCAGGAAGAGGCTGCCGCTATGGATCAACCGATTGATCTTCTGGGATATGCGCACCGGGAAAAGACGAACCTGAGGCGGATCCTCATCACCCTCAGACGGATGACGAAGCGCTGAACTTCTGGTACTCAGCCACGACCTTGTCTGCCGAGCCGGTGGCGGCGACCTGCCCGTGATGCAGCCACATGGCGGTCTGGCAGGTGCCCTGGATGAGGTCAAGATTGTGCGATACCAGGACAATCGTGACGCCTTTCGCCTTGAACGATTCCATCCGCTCTTCGCACTTTTTCTGGAAGGCGGCGTCCCCAACAGAGAAGAGTTCGTCGATCAGAAGTAAGTCCGGCTCCGTGTCCGTCGCGATCGCGAATCCGAGGCGGGCAGACATCCCGACTGAATAGTTCATCAAGGGCACATCGATAAACTCCTCCAGCTCGGCGAACTTGACGATACGATCAAATCGCTGTTCAAGCTCTTTCTGTGAGAATCCCAGAAGCGATCCATAGAGGAAGATGTTCTCTCGTCCGGTCAAAAACGAGTCAAACCCGGCGCCGAGTTCAATGAGGGGAGCGATTCGTCCTCGTACAACGACCCGCCCGACAGAGGGCGGAATGATGCCGGCGATCACCTTCAGAAGCGTACTCTTTCCCGCCCCGTTTGCTCCGATGATCCCGAGAATCTCCCCCGGATCTACAGAGAACGATACCTCCCGTAGCGGCCAAAACTCGTCCCGCCCTTTTGTCTGACGCTTCAACATCCGGATAGCGTGATCTCGTATTGATCTGATCCGCTCTCGATGAAGCAGCAAACGGATAGAGAGATCTTCAATTTCGAGTACCGGTAACCGCCTCTGGTGAACCGCTGGCGTTGATAGTAGTGGAACTTCAAGAATGTCGGGCGCTTGAACGAGTCGAGAGATGTGGCCCGGTTGCCGGCCGCTAGACATAGTGGATGAACCGGGACTCGAATCGGTGAAAGACAATCCACCCGATGGCGAGGGTGACCAGGGAGAGGGCGAGCCCGAAGATCAACATTCCGATGTGGGGTGCCGCGCCCAGGTAGACAGGAGCTCGAAGGGATTCCAGGAGAGCGAACATGGGATTCATATAAAGTAGAAACTTGAACTTATCCGGGATGATCTCGGGCGGATAGAAGATCGGGGTAGCATAAAACCAGGCCAACAGACCTGCCTCATAGAAATACTTGACGTCCCGGAAGAAGACATTGAAGGTTCCAAAAAGTAAGGCAATGCCCAAGGCGAAACAGGTCAGACTGACGAGCGGGATCGGTAGCCAGAGCAGATTCAGGCTGAAACCTGCGCCGACTGCGGCCATCAAGAGAAAAAGCGGGACTAATGTGAAGACAAAGTTAACGACCTGCGATACCACAGTCGCAACCGGGAAGATCGCCTTTGGAACAAAGACCTTTCGGATGATGGGACCGTTGAGAACGACGCTGTCCAGGCCCCTTGAGGTGCCTAACGAGAAGAGGTTCCACCCCAGCAGAGCGGTGAACACATACAGCGAGTAATTCGGGCGGTTACTGAAAATCCTGGAGAAGACCATCGTAAAGATGACCATAGCCAGGAGAGGATTCAACACAGTCCAGGCGAATCCAAGCGCCGACCGCTTATAGCGAAGCTTGACCTCACGGATAACAAGCTGGCGCAACAGCTCCCGATACCGGAAAAGCGTCAAAAGGGGCCCGGTGGATCGGTGATCTGCGATGTACAGTCCGGGCTGAGGCGCACGTCTTTCATGACTCATTGCACGTCCGATGTTATCCTCCGGCATCG
>DATMXF010000214.1:0-8114 GCA_035561835.1 Patescibacteria group bacterium | reverse complement strand
CACAACAAAAGCGTGCTACGAAGACAGTTGCACAATAACGGCAACTCATCGCGATGTCAAGAACTTTTTGCGTCTTTCCCGTCACAAACACCAGACTTTAACACGTTATTAGTGAATTTCACTCACGCAACGGCGACGGAGCAAAGCGTCATTGCGCGTGGCATCTAAGGACGGACAACATTCCTGGATAGCTCAACCTCAGTAATCTTTCTCCCAAGCTCACTACTGATATTGATGTTGAACTGATCTGCTGTGTCACGACTGAGAAGAATAAGAGTATTCAGGAGCTTTCCAGAGTCGACCTGAGAGATCCGCGCATCTCTCCCGACTTTCTCCCGGTAGAATTTGACGACCTGCTGATACGGTGCGCTGATTTTGAAATGAACCTTGACCCATCGCGTCCCTTCCCCTTCTCCGGACTGACGAACGATGGAGGAAGGAATCGCCTGTGGATGCATTGGAAGGCCAACCTCCTCCTGAGCTGCAGACTGTGAGGCGAGAAGGGGCCCGACTGAGAGCATAAGCGCCAACAGCACCACAATCCGTCTGACCAAGGCGACACGGTCAACCGCCTGGCCAAAGAATGTCAGCGAAAGGGTGATAACCGAGACCATCAATCTAATAGCTCGCTCGAACGCCGCCGGATCCGTCTTATCTCCTACCAGACGATCCTCTCTGGATCTCCTTTATAGATGGATCGGATCCAGGCGATAATCTTCCAGGTCTGTTCATCTGTGAGATTTGCCCCAAAAACTGCCGGCATGGTCTGTCCTGGGTAGGTTCCCTTAATCACCTTGAAGTAGGTCTCGTCATCGCCACCAAATTTCCAGGAATCACGTATGAACGGCGTGGCCCCGGCCATTGCGCCGCCACCACCTGAACCGTGACAGCCCGGACAACCGGACTGCAGATACAATTGACGTCCCTCTTTGATGGCGTCAGCGTTCCCGGTAAACGGATTAAGCTTTTTTGGCTTCTGCTGAGCCGCAGGTGCAGGGACCTCCGATTCTTTCGGCTGCTGAGTGGGTGGTGGCGCCTGACCGGATTCGGCTGCCTTCTCCGGCTCTTTCTGGGTCTGAGCCGTGAGACTCTGGACACATCCCAACAACACAAAGGCCAGGATGAGTGTGGCGAGAAGCGACTTTTTCTTTCCCATGATCATTATTCCTCGTTTTTGTGAGATATGGTTTGCCCCTGTCAGCCGATCTTAATACGAGGGAAGGGGATCGTCTCGATCGAAACGACGGTAAAAAACCTCTCCCGGCTTCTCTTCCGCCTTTGGAAACTGCTCGCTCGACAGAAGCGGCAGGAGAGGCACGCCATAATCATCCAAGATCTTTCTGATCTCGGTATGCCGTTTACTGATCGCCTGCTCAAGCTCAGCTTTGAGTTCCGTATTCCCTTCCTTCACACCCATAGAAAACTCAAAGGTAAAGGGAATCCCCGGCTCTCCACCCCTAAGCAGAACTACTTCGAGAGGCGTCGATCCATTCGACCGTTTCACAAAATAGCCGGCCATCGGACCCCAATCCAGTACCACATCGATCTCGCCGACAATAAGGTCCTTGATGATCTTCTCCGAACGCTCAACCATGGAGCCATCAAAGAGACTGTAGCCGACCACGTTCGTCCTGATGTCCCTATTGGCTAATGCTTCCGCCGGTGGAGTATTGATATAGACCCCGATCTTGAGACGCTTCAGAATCGGATCGTCGAGCGATTTGATTTGCAACCCTCGATCCTTGAGATAGATGAGAACGTACGCCGACCGATAATAGGGCTTGGTCCAGAGAACCTGATCCCAGCCCTGCGGGATGGAGATCATGACATCACAGAGTCCGGGTCGTAACGCTCTCCGAACCAATCCCCGCTGATGCGGCCACCAGAAATAGGTGAGTTCCACACCCAATTCTTTAGCAATTACCTCGGCAATTTTGTTCTCAAACCCTTCTGATTTCTTATTGGAGAAAGGCAGGTTATCGGGATCGCCGCAGACCTTCAGTTGCGTGATATGACTCCCCCAGGCCGGCCAGGAAAATGGAACCAGCATCATCACAACAACGAATCCGCAGAGAATAGCAAGTCTTCGATTCATCATGCTTCCTTTAACTCAATTCGAGCTACTACCCTTTGCAGGCAAAAAACCGGCGCCGAGGATCCCATCCTTCGGCGCCGGTATCAGACATATGCGCTTACAGGCCGAAGACGTACAGTGTTCCGCCCTTGCTCGTAGCCATAGGCAGGTTGGACAGATAGGCAGCATTCACCCCACCCAACGCTGCGGTCGGATCGTCAGGCGGAAGGTCGAGCGACACGGTCGCACCGAACCACCCGCCGACCCCGGAGTATACGGCGACATACTGCTTACCGTCAGGCCCCTTGTAGGTCATCGGGTTGCCGATGATCCCGGAACCAACCTTGTGCTTCCACAAAAGCTTGCCATCTCTGGCATCAACCGCCTTGAACCAGCCGTCCATCGTGCCGTAGAAAACCACATTGGATGCAGTGACGACCGGGCCGCTCCATGGGGGTTGTGCCTCCTTAATTTCCCAGACCCTTTTACCCTTGGCCACATCCCATGCAATGATATCACCCCACCAGTTGTCTTTGCCCTCATGGCCGTTGAACATCAGGACGTTGGCGCCCACGTACGGAGCCCCTGCCGTATACTGAACCAGAACGCCCTCATAGTTCATGCACATGTTGTTGACGGCTGCGTAGAAGAGATTCGTCCCCGGGGAGTAAGCAACAGGCACCTGGTTCTTACCACCCATCGCGCAGGGGCAGATGTTCTTGGTGTCTTCGCCCTGCTTGGTTAACTTCTCTTCGTTCACGATCGGCCGCCCTGTCTTCAGGTCGACCCCCTTCGCCCAGTTGACATAGACGAATGCGTCGGCCTTGAGCAGTGTGCCGTTGGTGCGGTCCAGAGTATAGACAAAGCCGTTCCTGTCGAAGTGAGTGAGAACCTTGACCTTCTTACCACCGATCGTCTGATCGGTCAGGACAGACTCATTAATCCCATCGTAGTCCCAGTTATCCCACGGGGTCATCTGGTAGGCCCATTTGGCCATCCCGGTGTCAGGATTGCGAGCCCAGATGGTCATCGACCACTTGTTATCGCCGCCTTTCCGAGGGGCGGGGTTCCAGGTCCCGGGGTTGCCGGTGCTGTAGTAGAGCAGGTTCAGTTCAGGATCGTACGACCAGTAGCCCCAGGTGGTGCCACCGCCTACTTTCCACTGCTCGCCTGGCCAGCTCTTGGTCCCCTCGCCGAATCGTCCGTAATGCGGGTTGGCGGCGTTGAAGTCCTTCTCAAGCATGAGATCTTCATCGGGTCCTGCGCTGCGGGCCTTCCAGACCTGCTTGCCGGTGTTGATGTCATAGGCCGCTACCCAGCCGCGGACCCCGAATTCGCCTCCGGCGACACCGACGATATATTTATCGTGAATCACCATGCCGGAACCGGTATTGGTCTCACCCTTGGAGGGGTCGGCATTCCGGGTCTTCCAGAGCTCCTTGCCGGTCTTGGCATCGAGGGCGATCACGATACCATCGAGCGTCTGGTACAGGATTTTACCGTTCCCATACAGGAGACCTCGATGGACGAGGTCGCAGCAGGCGACCGGAACCGCCCGTGGATCGTGCTTGGCCGCGTACTTCCACTTGATCGGCGCCCCTTCCTTTGACAGGTCGAGCGCAAAGATGTTGTGCGAGTTGCTTGTAGAATAGGAGCTGTGGACATACATCGTGTCGCCGACGACCAGCGGACCTCCCTCCTGGCCGTTTAGTGTCCCCAGAGAGAACGACCAGGCGACCTTCAGGTTTTTCACATTCTCTGGCGTAATCTGGTTCAGGTTGCTGTAGCGGGTCGCCTCATAGTCTCTACTCTGGTTTGCCCATTGGCCGTGGTCTTTCTGCAGCTTCAACAGCTCCTCGTTGGCCGAGGCCATAGGCGCCGTCGCAACAATGCCCCCAACCAGGATCAGCAGACCCCCGATCAGTGACGTACATCGTTTCACGCTCATTGAATGCCTCCCTCTTGATGCGGTCCTGTTGCTGCCCAGGAAATCGTCTCGCACTTTTCTCAACCAACCTCTATTACCGCTGTTTCACGTACGCCGGCGTTCAGGTATTGCAATCCACATACTCATTCGAGCAATACGCCACCCTGTCTTTCACCCCTCCTTTCTTGTGCTTGTTTCTTCCCCAACTGGGTAGATCGATAACGCCCTGCAATGCAACACTCTAGCGGATGAAGGAAAATACACTGATGATGCCACGCGATCCGTCCTGCAGATATGCGATCAGGCCCTTTTCTTTAATAGCCGACAGTACAATCAGGTCCTTCCTGCCGGCGCCGTTCAGATCAGCCAAAGCCACGTCGCGCACCTTCCCTTCAAGGGGGATCGTCTCCCACCCTCGCGCGAAGGTTCCTTCCTGACGGTCAAACGCCACGACCTGACTCGGAGGAAAGGAGGACTCGGTCCGAAGCGCCCCAATCTTTTTCGGATTCGTAAAGGTCAGAAGCTCTGTCGTGGCGTTGCCCCACTGAGGCGACGCCTCCACGAGGACTCGCCGCGGCAGGATCTGCTGAACGGCATGTTCTTCAGGGGTGATCGGGGTCCCTGCATTCAGCCCCTCCTTCGCCAGGAGAGCCCGATACGTGGGGATATAGGAAAAGGCCAGGTGATCGACATCGCCCAAATCATCTTTGCCTTCCCAGGACGGCTTGCTCTCGCTCCCGTAGATCTTCACTCGCTGATCACTGATGACCGCAACCTCCGATATCTGATCGCCGGCGGCATTGATCGGCGCAAATTCGTAGAGATTCTTCACCTGAGCCGGAAGCGTAAGCGGCTGCCCTTCGACGTATCGCTCGCCATTCCACGTCAGCCGGACAATCGGCCCGTCAAACGCAGTGAGTTCTCCCATCCGCTGGCCGACCAGGATGGGCGTCTCAATACCTGGACCCATCACCACGCGAAGGAAATAGCCCAGCTTATCGGCAATTCGAACGAGCCGGTCTCCTTGAAGTTCCAGGACAAATGACTGAAGAACGTTCCGACCGCCTGACAGAGCCGTCACGACAATCTGGACGTGACCGCGTCCGTTCATATCTCCGACGTCAAGATGCAGGTGACGAACAAGCCGGGGACTGCTGACTCTGGCGATCGATACTAATCGTTGATTCTGCCACCGATAGGCAATCACCTCCGAGGACGTGATCCCAACGATCTCGGGCCGCTGATCCCCATCCAGATCTCCCGCTGCCAACGCAAGAAGCGGATCGGACAACTCGAACGTGACCGACTCTTGCGTCTTCTCGCCAGGACGCATCGCCACGTTCTCACCCGTGCTTAGAAACGAACGGGAACCTTTCGATTGCTCGCTGGCCCCTGGAGGCTCTGCGATCTGACGCTCAGCTTGAATAACAGAGGGTCTCGGCGCGGCGGAGGGGGCCGACTCTGGGCCGGGCCGAAGAGTCGACCTCGACGGAGGCAATGGGGCGGCCACGACCATCGGTCCCCGCTCCTTCACCTCGACGCTTGCAACAGTCAACGGCGCTCCGGTAAAAACCGATATCACCTGCATGTTCAAAAACAACCCCTGGGAACCGGGGCTGAGTTTACCTAGGATGAGGAACTGAACGTGCGTCTTCTCTGCCAGCAGCTTCAGCGTTGAAGGATCGCCGAGCGATTCCATGCGCGACGCATGCTCCCCGGTCAGGGCTGCCTTGAGCAGAGGATCCTCGATCACCATAAAGTGGCCCGTCTTGGCCAGCGCAATAGCCAGATCTTTCGTGACCGAATGGACATTCGCTTCCTTCACTCCGCCGGCATCGATAAGAGGGAGGCCAACCACCAGCCGGTCTGAACTGACCCGGACCAGATCCTTGGCCCTCATGGTGGTCCCTTCCTCTCTGGAGACAATGACGGCCTCCGAGAACCTCTCTTTCACCTCAACGACCCTGAGGAGACCCAGCCTTTTATCTCGCCTCCCCAGAACTTCGCCGGTCACCGGGTGTTTGACCTCATCTCCTTCTCGGTAGACCTGTAATTCCATCCCCTGATACACCTGTTTGGCGCCCAGGTCGATCAGGATCCGATCCCTCTCGACTCCGGTCACCGATCCCTGGACGGTTGGGAAGGCTTCGACCAGCTTAGCGGCGGCCTCCTCAGCGGCTTGGCCAAAGGCCGGCTCCAGAGCGCGGGCTTGAGAAGCAATGAGAGGAACGCAAAGGGTGACAGCAAGAAAAAGAGAGAGTAGCCCGCGCGAGCCACAGGAAGGGGTGACTCTTCCCGTTTTTGCATTCGTGACACAATAGGCGGAATCCTTCATACCCTTGAACGCAATCGGCACCAACTCACGAGTAACCGGGAGAGACAATGCGCGTCTCTCGCGCCCCGGAGAGCCGACCCGTGTAGAGACGCCGTTTAATGCGGTGGAGATATAGCTTACTCGCTCGCGACCTGTCAAGCAATTTTTCTATTGAATACGCGCCGTTTTGTAAAGCGGAGCATTACGGGATCTTCGGCATCAGCAGGCGTGGCGGGCCATCCGCTCGCTCTTCGCGCACCACTTCCTTACCCACGACTTTTCCCCCGGCAAAACGAAACCGCACTTGAGCTCGGCCGGTGTAATCAGTATCCTCTTCCTGAAATACCTTTTCGCCGGCCTCATTGTAGGAGACCCAGACGTCCGGCCGGCCGTCCCCGTTGGTATCATACTCTTCTCTGGCAAGGCGCCCGTTCTCAAAGAAGCGAACCAGGTCATACCGCCCATTGTATTTGGTATCAACCTCTTGCCGTTGAATAGCGCCCTCCCGAAGGTAGGTCACCACATCCATCTTCCCCTGCCGCCTGGTATCCTGCTGCCGCTTGACCGGCTTGTCGTTCTCGTACCAGTCGATCAGGTCCATGCGGCCGGTCCCCTGTGTATCCTCTTCTCGCCGGGACAGGACGCCTGCCTGGAAGAAGTAGGCAACGTTCGGCCGGCCTTGACCCAGCGTATCTTCCTCTTGCTTGATGATCTGTCCGTTCTCATAGTGGGCCCAAGTGTCCGGCCGTCCCGACGCTTTTCGAGCGGCCTCACGCCTCGTCAGACGCTCGTCCTTATCGTAATATGACCAGCGGTCGATCCGCCCTGACCCTTTCGTGTCCTCTTCACGCCTCGAGAGCTTCCCCTCCTGATAATGAGAGAAGAGCGTCGGCCGACCGACTCCTTTTGCGTCTTCCTCATCCCGGACGAGCACGCCGGCATCGTCATAAAACGACCACAGGTTGATCTTTCCATTGCGTTTCAGCGATTCCTCAGCCCGGACCGCCTTTCCCTTTTCGTAGAAGATGAACCGATCGGCTCGCCCATCAGTATTCAGATCCTGTTCTGCCTTGATAGGACTTCCCTGGTGGTATGTAATCCAGATATCGGACTTCCCATCGCCGTCGCCGTCTTTTTCCGCTCGCTCTACTTGACGATTCGAAGACAGATGGTACCAGGCATCGGGTTTACCGTCCTTATTCGTATCCACGGCCTGCAGAATCGGGACGCCATCCTGATAGGTGACCCACGTATCGATCCGCCCTGAACCGGTGCTATCGACCTCTTCCCGGATCATCTGTCCGTTTTCGTCATAGAAAGGCTGACTGACCGGCTTACCTCCCCATACAGGAGAAACGAATAGGTTGAGCAAAGAGACGACGAAAGGAAGGACTACAATTGTGGAGAGAGATCTCGAGGTCTGCGAGAAACGCGTCACATCCTACCTCAGAAAAAAGCAGTCAGCAGTCAGTCTCAGACAAAGCAGGAAACAGCTCAAAAGAGTTGAGAGCTGACCGCTGAAAGTTGATGGCTTCCCACCTCAGTTGAGCGCAAACTTCACCGGTAGCAACACCCAGCTTTGTACCGACTTCCCACCCTTTTTGGCGGGAAAGAACGCCCACTCTTTGACCGAGTCTACCGCCGCTCGATCCAGGATCTCATACCCGGAGGATCGATCGACGGTGAGCCGCTCTACACGACCATCCGCGCGAACCAGGACCCGCAGGTAGACCGTTCCCTCGTACCCTTTTTCCCGCGCTAAGAGAGGATACTTGGGAAGCGGATTGATTCCGTAATTG
>DATMXF010000213.1:0-11454 GCA_035561835.1 Patescibacteria group bacterium | reverse complement strand
GTCCAGCACCGCCGCCATCAGCCCGGGTTGGAAGGCGTCAAGCTGAGCGCATGGGGAGCGCAACCCGGTGATCTCAACAACCGCCTCGGGGCCGAGCCGGATCAGCGTGCCGGTCGGCAGGGCGAGCAGATCGATACCACGAGTGGTGATGTTCTCACCCATCTGACCCGGGGCAACATCGAACCCGGCGGCCCGCAGCTCGTCGTGCAACTCGGCGTGGATCAGGTGGACCTGCCGCAGGTTCGGCTCAGTCGGGTCGGCCGCCACTCGCGAGCGGTGCTTCACCGTTCGTCCGAGGTGAGCGTCGCCTTCTACGCCGAGGCCTTCGAGCAGGCGAATGGCATCCATCGGCGGTTTGCCGAATGAGTGCGTCGAGCTGCAGCACACCGCCATCACTTCACCCATCATTTCTTGTCCGGCGGTGGACAGTTAAATCTGAAGATATGAATGTTCCCGCTGTTCGACGGCGTCGCCTTTGCGCCTTTCTGGCCCTGCAGCGGCTTGTCGGAACCGATCGGATGGCTGTCGCCAAACAGAACGGTCGGCGTCTCGGTCAGCAGTATCAGCTCGCGGTTATTGGCTCGGACCTGAAAGCTGGCTTTCCAACTTTGACCGCCCATCTTTTCGACGCGCAATTTTAGTGCCGGGCAATCGTCGGTGGTAATGGGCACGAGGAGCTTGGCTCCCCCCCAAGGCGCTCTCTTATAGTTATAGGCATTCTCCTTAAATAACCAGTTCCCAAAGATCCAGTTGGAGTCGTAGACTACGATCGTGTCGCCCTTCAGGATTTGAAAATTAATCGGTTCGGTTTTCTCCTTCTCATCGTCCTTGGTATTAATTTCAAAAAGCAAATCCGTGATGTTCGTCGCGAAGGCCGCCTGAAACGAGCCCAGCAACAGGACACCGATGACAGCACTCGCGGTGAAATACCTTCGCATCTTCGTTCACTCCTCGCTGACGTCATCACAGCCGCGTCACGTGATACCTTGGCGATACCAGAACCCGGGTCCCATTGGGCCGTCGCACCACTCCCCTGGCACCGTATAGGCCGTCACGGATATACGGCCGGTCCGCTGAAGCCCTCTCGAGCCCTGTCTCGTTAAGAACCCCAGGCGGCTGTAATCGATTTATCCGTTCGTTCCGGCTCTTTATGGATCTTCCAATAGTGTCTCGGTCCAGGACCGCTGTCGTCCAGGATCATTCGATAGCCGAAGTGATGCGCGTTAAATATGTCGTTGAGATCCTCTACAAATGCCGCATCTCCATGGCGACAGGTGAACTCGTAGATAAAATCCATAAATTTGTACAACTTCTTTCTGATGAGTTGTTCAAGCATGAGGCCCAGATCGTTGACCAGCCAGTCCCACCCCACGTGCCGGATTGGCTCGCACGGGACGCACGAAGCCACGTCATTACAGATCGTCTTCAGATACTGAGTAGACCTGGCAACCCGGAGAATCAGACGCTTGACCGGAGCCACCACGGCAGCCGGAACCGTCGTGTAGTACAAAGGACCGTCCCGGTACTGGTCGTAGTCAGGAAACTCCTCGCGAAACGACATCCGGTCTACCCCTCAATGTTCGTCATCTCTTCCAGCCCGGCCAACCATTGCGTCGACCGACAGGTGTATCGCCATCCGACCCTGCCGACGACAACGGCGATTCTCCGGATTTTGAAAGATCTTGTCAAGTCCGCTCGACAGCGGTCGGTGCCGGGCGTCGTTTCATGATTGACGTCTGCTGTTCGCGTACGTGAATCGCCAGGTCAGGAGCGCCGCCAGCGCCATCGGTACCGCACCGAATGCGATAAACACCGCATCAGCCGGAAGACGCAGCCATTCGAGCAGGCGCACAAACGGTCGGTTCATAAACTCCGGACCGCGTGCGTGCCAGTAGCCGTTGGTCAACACATCCCAGAGTTGCAAGACGCCTCCGGGGAAGAGGCTGAGTATCACCATCAGCGCCAGGCCGATGTTCAATCCCCAAAACGAGACGCGCACGTACTTCTCCACGCGCTGCCACTGCTGCTCATCCAGCACCTGCCGAAACGCCAGCACCATCAACGCCAACGCCAGCATCCCGAACACCCCCATCATCGCGGTATGCCCATGGTTCGATGTCAGGATCGTGCCGACCTCATAGAAACTGACGACCGGCAGGTTGATAAGGAAACCGAATACACCGGCGCCGACGAAATTCCAGAAGCCGACCGCCATCAAGAAGTAGAACAACCACTTATGCGGTACCGCCACCGGCAGCTCGCACGCGTCACACTCGCTTTGAGTCAGCTTGATAAAGTCCCACGCATCCAGTGTCAGCAACGTCAGCGGTACGACCTCCATGGCCGAGAAGACGGCCGACAGGGCCATCGTGATGGTCGTCTGACCGGTCCAATACCAATGATGTCCGGTACCGATAATGCCGCTGCCGAGGTATAGGATCGCGTCAAGATAGATGACTCGCTCCACGTTCGCGTGCGACATGACGCCCAACTGGAAGAAGATCAGCGCCACCATCACCGTCACGAATAACTCCAGAAATCCTTCGACCCAGAGGTGGACGATCCAGAACCGCCAGTTATCCACCACCGACAGGTGCGTGGTGCTGTCGAAGAACATGGCCGGCAGGTAAAAGAGCGGGATCGCAAGGGCCGCATACTGAAACAGCCATACGATCTGGCGCTGCTTCGGGTTGTCCCGCGCCGGCGCCATAGCGCGCACCAACAATATCAGCCACAGTACCAGCCCAATCACCAGCAGAACCTGCCATGCCCGCCCCAGATCCAGATACTCCCAGCCTTGATGCCCGAACCAGAACCAGAGCGGGCCGAACACCTGATTCACCCCCAGCCACTCGCCTAACGAACTGCCGACGACGACCACCACCAGTGCGGCACACAACAGGTTGATGCCCGGAACCTGCCCGCGCACCTCCCGGTTGCCCAGCCCCGCCGCCAGGAACAGTCCGCCCGCAACATAGGCGGTCGCGATCCAGAAGATCGCCAACTGCAAATGCCATGTCCGCATGATGTGGCTCGGCGCAACTTGCGCCAAATCGATACCGTAGAACTTGCCGGGCTCAGCCCGGTAATGCGCGGTTGCGGCGCCGACGATCACCTGCACCACAAACAGCAGCGCCACCATCGCAAAGAGCTTGATCGTCGCCCGCTGGCTATCCGAGGCCACACCCGGCAACATCATCGGATGCACATGCCCGCTCCGGCCCTTCCAACCAAGGAAATCAAACTTACCGAACGCAAACAGCACCCCAGCGATCCCCGCCAACAGCGTGATCAGGCTCAGCGCGCTCCACAGAATCGCGTCGGCTGTGAGCGTATTACCGGCCAGCGGTTCATACGGAAAGTTGTTCGTGTACGAGTAGGGCTTGTCGGGTCGATTTGCCACGGACGCCCATGCCGTCCACGCGAAGAAGGCCGTAAGCTGTCGCAACTCCTTGGGGTCAGTGATGTATCCGGCCGGCAACCCTACACTGCCCATCGGCTCGGCGAAGTATGCCGTCCACCTCGCCACCTGCTGCTCGAATGTCGCTGTCTCCGCCTCCGTAAACGTCAGTATCCCTGTGTGCGGGTCATAGCGATTCTGCTTTAACGCCGGTCCTGCCGCGACCGCCAAGGCGTGCAGATACTCCGCCGAAAAATCCGGCCCTAAATACGCTCCATGTCCCCAGACGGACCCGTTTTCCATCAGGCCGTACTTCAAGAAGACTTCCTGGCCGGCTCGGATATCTTCGGCTGTCATGACAGTCACGTCGCCCGGACCGGTCACCTTGTCCGGGATTGGCGGCGCAAATTGATAGGTCCGCACCGCCAGCCAAATCAACACGGCTAACCCGCATATCATTGTGATGGCAAGCGAATACCGCCACCAGGGGGACAGACCATCGGGGCTTGCCCTCATTGATTGCTCCTTTGACTCATGTTGTAGATGCGCCGTACCGCGTCATCCGGCGGCCTACCTGCGGCGACAATGGGCGGTACCATATTCACCCCCAATAACACACAACCCGCCGCGATGTGGAGCGGCGGGTTCACAGCCAACATCCCATCCCTTGAGGCTACCGCCTTCGAATCTCACGCACGATGCGAACGATGTCGTCCGTGGTTATATCCAAGTCAACTCCCTCAACATCGAGTGGTGACTCAGGCTTCAAGACCGGCGCAATCATAAATGTCGATCCGTCTTTCCGTTTAATCAAGACCCTTCCATCGGATTTCGCCTTTTCCAGGACAGCCGCAAATTTCTGGCGAGCTTCTGAAAATGTGTAGGTTGTCATGGCTCCATCTCGATCACGGCTGCTCCGGAACGTCGGGCAGCACGGCACAGATTTCGATCCAGCGTCAACAGAGGACTCCTATACATCAGGGCGCACTGGATGACGTAGGCATCGTACGCGTAGATGTCGAGATGAACGGCCAGATCGAGAGCGTCCCCCAGCGGGATATCAATAAGCTGAATCGGGATCTTGTCATAGGCCCGTAACGCTGCCTTGGCCTGCCGCACGTTCATCCGTTTGCGTTTGAACATCGCCGAGAACGCATTGCCGATCTCCCATGGAATTGAAGCAGGCGCAATCAGTTCAGTGCCTTTGGTCACTTCAACCATCTGCCTCTTATGCCTTTCATTCGTCACAACGGCAATAATGGCAGAGGTATCGACAACAACGTTCATCCCGCTCCCTTGTGTTGTACAATTGTACAATCATACTAGCCCATGAGGACCGAGGAGTCAACCCGTTCTTATCGTCCCACTATCGGGACGGCGGGTCAGCGGCGCGCGGACACGTGAGCGTGATCGCGTGGACGACTGACCGCTGCGGTCGCTCGATAGCCGGCGCGAAGCGTCCGGAACGCGCATCGAAACTTGCAACGCCGACGGCGTAACATACAACGGCCACACCGGCAATCAGCGAGGGTCACAGTCCCAACTGCTGCACTGCGTTGTCGGGTGGACACCATGCGTCCTCCGTCAACATCACAGCCACTTCAACAGATCGTGCTTAAGCCAGCCGAAGCTTCGCGCAAGCGCCAGACCAGGACCCACTGGACCGAGCCAAATAAAGGCCCATCCCACAAACAATCCGGCGATGCCGGACGTGAGAAGTGCGGCGAGAAAGCAACCGGCAATGACGAGCCTCTCGAACCGTGCCAGGTACCGATCGTTAATGCCGCCGGTCGCATGCTGGCTGTGCCCACGATAGACCCACCTGGTGGGCGCCCTCACGATCCACGGCGTGATAATAGCCCACATCAGAAACCCGAGTACGACCACAATGAGATCCTTCTCAGGCATGATATCATTGATCCCGGCGAGAACCATAAAGGATAGGAGGGTAGTCCAGACGAGCGTGAGCAGCGCCTTCATGTACCGCAGAACGAGACGTTTGAGGTTCAGATTATGACGAATCAGTGAAAGTTCAGTTTTTGCCACCTCCGTAACCAAGTCATGGTTGTATGCACCGGCAAGGCCGAACGCCGCACACAAGGCGGATCGATCGTCTTCCTGATCCGTCGGGCACTCCTCGAGCCACGAATCATCAGGAAGCGCTACCTGCTTCTCCTCCTCTTCTTCTTCCCTTTCCTTTTCTATAAGGGCTTTGAACCAATGCTTGTCTTTGTGTACGTGAGGGAGGACGGAGTGCTTCAGTGACGATCCGAACTGGATCGCACGAAGCTGTTTCTTCAGGTCCGAGGGTTCATCATCACTAAAGGGTATCGCCGTCAGCGAAAACCTGGGATGGAATATCGGCTTATCGGTTTTCCCGAGAGCGACATTTTTTGGAGTATTGACGCTGAAGTAGAACAACGTCAGATCTTGGAGCAAGAGCCAAAGCGCATAGACAGGGATCGTGTACGCGATACATACGGGAAGACTGAGCGCGATGCCGATAAGAAGAGGCGGGAGGTTCCACTGCATCGACAGCATGGGAACGGCTTTACTGATGACACCGAATACTTGAACGGGCGCATCTCGAAGGAATGTCGGCATGAGCAACAATAGACCCGCTCCGCCGAGGAACGCCCCTGCAATGCGGTGCATCGTGGAGAGCCTGACCTCTGCGCGCTGAAGGTAGGCGCGGAGCGCATTTTTGTTATCCGGTCCGGTCGTTTTACCAGACATACGTTCCTCCTCACCGATTATTCTACTCAACGGGGCGTCCGGTCAGCGCCGGGCGGGCGGTTCGAGTCGGCGGGAGAAGCCCACCGGGGGAGAATCTGTTCGATCGACCGTGTGAGTACTTGGCTTGCACCAAGCGCTATGCTTCATGCCACATCGCGCAGAGCGCGAGGATTCTTTGCGGCAATGCGCAGCAGCGTGCGCGCTGCCCCGGATGGGGCGCGACGCCCTTGTTCCCACTCTTGAAGCGTGCGTACCGACACCCCAAGCAGTTGTGCAAACTGGGATTGCGAGAGCCCCGTGCTGTCGCGCACCGCGGCCACCGACGGCACGGTCATCACGCGACCGTGCTCCCCGCGCTTGATTTCGCGGATGCCTTCGAGAATCTCCAATCCAATATTGCGTGTTGCTTTAGCCATCAATCTCTTCCTTGATCTGGCGAAGCACCTTGGCGGAGATGTTCTCCATCACGTTCTTTGCATAAAGCGTGAGCATCCAGATGTGACCGTGCCGTGTACGGACGTAATAGATCACTCGAATGCCGCCACGCTTACCTCGTCCGGCTACACCCCAGCGGAGTTTTCGCACCCCCCCCTGAACCGGGAATGAGATCGCCCGCCTCGGGGTCTTCAATCAGAGCACGCTGAAGCTTCGTGTATTCCTCGTCTGTCAGATACTCCACCACGAGCCGCGAAAAGAGCTTCGTTTCGATAAAGCTGTACATAGACGATTATACGACAAAGAGGGAATACGTCAATGCCGTACTCATATCACATTAACGGATGCTAACGGAGCTGCGGGTCGGCGGCGGATGGAAGTGCGAGCGTGCTCACGTAGCAACCCGCCCGCTGCAGCTGCGTGATGACCGACACGGAGCGCATTTTTGTTATCCGGGCCGGTCGTTTTACCAGACATATGTTCCTCCTCGTCGATTGTTCTACTCAAGAGGAAGGCGAACTGGCTCAGACCCACCCCCGGAGCCTGTCGCAAGTCATGTCGCGAATTTGTCACAGTTCGGTGTCACAGCTTGTCATAGCTCCGCGTCACAGTCAGTCACAGCTACTTACCTTTGGCGGGTGCGTACTGTCGGTTCGGATCGGTCAACGCGGTACCCACCACCTCCAGTAAGCCTTTCTCGACCAAGGTTTGCAAATCGCGCTGCAGCGAGCGGCGGCTGACGTCAGGAAATCGCGGCTCCAGCTCGCCGAGCGAAAGCCTGCCCGCCGCATGGACCTCTACCAGCACCGCACCCTGGCGCGCCGTCAACCGATGGGAACGTGCCAACACATCGGCCCGGATGACCGCGGTACCCCGCGCCTTGACCTCCTCAAGCTGGGACGCCAATCCATAAACGAAGTACTCCAACCAGCCGGTCATGTCCATGCCGTGATCGCGCACCCCCTGAAGGGCCGCGTAGAACGGGCTCCGGTCGCGATCGTAGAACTCGCTCAACGTGAACAGCCGTTTAAAGTCATAGCCCGCACGGTACAGGCAGAGCGTCGACAGCAATCTGGAAGTACGCCCGTTGCCGTCCTTGAACGGATGGATGTGCACGAGCTGGAACTGTGCGATTCCGGACACCAATACCGGGTGCACGCCGGTATCTGCGCGCAACCATTCCACAAGCTCGCGCATCAGCGGCGGCACCTGCTCCGGGGGAGGCGGCATGTAGATCACCTCGCGCGTCCGGCTGTTGACGACGTAGTTCTGGGTGGCGCGGTAGCGGCCGGGATCGGCCGCGCCGCCGCGGACGCCCTTGACCAGCCGCTTGTGAATCTCGCGGACCAAGCCTTCCGTTACCGGCTCGCCGCTCCCCAGGTAGTCCGAAACGAGGTTGAATGCCTCGCGGTAGTTGAGTAACTCGCGGACGTCGTCTTTGCTCGCTTCCTTCACCGCCTGACCGGCCCACAATCGCTCCGCCTGTTGGAGCGTGAGCTGCGTACCCTCGATGTGCGTCGTGTGATGCGCTTCCAGCAGCAGCGCCCGCGCGCTCATGCGCTCGATCCACCGCTCCGAGAGCGTCGCCGCCTCCAGGAAACCCCGCGCCCGCTCGATCGCGGTGAGCGCCATCATGATCGGGTGCGTTACCGTGAAGCGAGGCGTGAAAGCAGGCATGGCTACAGCTCGCCCCGGAAAGCGCGATGTTGGAGGACGGCGAAGAGCGCGTCGAGTTCGGTCAGCACAAGGTAGTGAGCGGACTTCAGGTAATCCACTGTCCAATCCAGGGTCGCCAAGATGGAAGCCGACAATCCCTCTGTGTCTCTGGACCTGCTCATAAGAACCCTTCTGGCGCTGAGAGCATCGAGTCGCGAGATAGCGAGGATCATCGCGCCCTCTCGTCGCGCCACAGAGGCCTAACGACGTTGCGGATTAGCGCAGGCGGACGCGCGAGCGTGCTCGCATGGACGACCGGCCGCTGTCGCCGCTTGACGGCCAGCGAGAAGCGTCCGCGCCAGCAACCAAGCTCACCGGCAGCGAGAATGGACGGACGGCACCATATCAACCCAATAACACACGACCCGCCGTTAGGTGTGGCGGCAGGTTGGTAGGCATAATCCTATCCCTTGAGGCTACCGCCTCCGAACCTTACGCACGATTTTGACGATTTCGCCTGCAGTCATATCTAAGTCAACCCCCTCAACATCGAGTGGCGACTTAGGCTTCGAGACGGGCGCGATCATGAATACCGATCCGTCTTTCCATTTCACTAAAACCCTTCCCTCGGATTTCGCCTTTTCCAGTACGGCCACACATTTCTGCCGAGCTTCTGAGAATGTGTATGTTGTCATGGCTCCACCTCGATCACGGCTCCTCCAGACTTAAAGGTCGCTTCTCTCGACTGTAGGCAATCCCGTTGGCCTCGAGCCAGTCAACGGCGATGTCTTCAAGAGCCTGCTGCCGGTACGTATACCAAGACTCAGCAAACCGGTGCTCGTGAATCACCTCATCGAATCGACGGAACGCGCCACGCCCCCGAATGGCCTGAAGAAGCGTCTCGCGAACCCCAGCGCCCTCGACGCCCAGACTGAAGTGCTCCATGATGCGGTACTCGTGAATCTCGAACTTGCCCGGAAGCGCCAGACAGTCGTCCGACTCCAAAGCCTCGCGAACCTTCGCCAAGGTCTCGCGTTGCCACTCGGGCAGGTCTTCCGAATCTTCCCCGGCCTCGACCAGCCGCCGATCCTCGTCCGTGACAGTGACGAATTCTCCGGTGCGTCGGTTCAGGTACGCGGTCCAGCCGTCGTTCAGAATATCCATCTCCTCGACTACGTCGTGAAGCGAAACTATGACTGAACCATTGCCCTTCTTCTCAGTCACTTCAGCACCACGTGGGCATAACGACGTCCAGTGCCTGCGACCGCGTGTTGGCCGACACAAAGAAGAGCCGGCCAGCAAGCAGATGCTAAGACGCAGTGAGCTGCCGGCCGCACACTCATGCCATCAGACCTCGAGGGCCAAGCCCGTCACTTGCGAGAAATGATCGTCGAGCGAAACAACATCGGATCATGAGAGTTCGTCGGGTCCGGCTATGTTAAACCGTCGTTCTTCAGACCAATCGCCCATCGGCCGTCGATAAATGCTCGGACTTTCCACGTCCAGCCTTCCCGCTGCGTAACCCCGTGGGAAGATCGTCGAAATCGATATGTAGCTACGGTGTGGTCCCCGCTGCAATCAGCATAACTCCTAATAATCCGAGCACCGCTTGACGGATACGCGAATTCACAAGTGGGAGTTCAATCCCAAAAGCTTTGAGACCTCCTCCCACAATGGCACCTATCACACATGCGAGGCCCGCTATCAGAAACGTTTGCTGCATGGCTATCTTTCTTCCGGGTTAGGCTATGCCCCACGCGTGTGGATTGGACTTCCTCCAGACATCATCTCACGGTTGAGCCCTCGCCCTTCTCCTCGCCTTCGGCTCCACAGGCGCCACCTCGAGCTCACTCCGCTCCCTATACCTGAAAGGCACCATATGGGTGGCACCACCGTGCTGAAGCTCGGTCGTACCCTTGTGCCAGATATCCGTCCACGTCAGCCGGTACTGAGAGCACTTCTCGCCATCTATTTCTATCTCATACTCGACTGTTTCGCTCTCAGTAGCCGCCCGTCCCTGCTTTTGGGATATCTCACCGCGAAGAGAGCCGCTCACGATCTGCTTGAACCCTGCTTCGAAACGGGCTTCTCCGGTGGCGGTCCAGTCGATCTCCACGGTATGCTCCACCGTGCGAGAGCGTTTTACCTTGATCTTAACGCCCTTGGGTACTCGAACTTCTTCGGTAGCAGCAGGCAGGCGTTCCTCCTCGCTATCAATATGAACAACGAGCTGCTTCTGTAGAGGAGTTTCGGGTACCGACGCTGTTGCGCTAATGACTTGGGCAGGGTCTTCTTCAAGCCTGAGGTAAAGGTAATCCTCCATTGAGGTGAAAGCGGACACCAGGCCGGACATGCCTTCCTTTGCTCCGCAGACCAACGAGGCACTCTCGCCGGGCCGCAGGTTGATGACGTGTGGTTTGCTCGTATAGAAATCAATTTTTACGCAAATGGAATGCCTGCCAGGTTTTACTTCAAACCTGGCCTCACCGCCGTCCTTTACGCCGCCGACCTTCATCTCGTCGATAAAGACCGCAAACTTTCTGGCGGCATACATCAGCTTCGCGGGTCTCCTGATGCAGATAATGGCGGCGCCCTGCGGCGTCTCCATCTCAAACGCCTCCTTTGAGCCTGTCCTGTAAACTCTCATGCACCCTTCGACAAGCTCAGGGTGAACGGTATATATTTTGAACACATTGACGTTTTCCGTTCATGTCGAGCCTATTGAAGCATGAACGGAGATCTGCTGGACAGGCTCCTTTATGATTCACAATAAGCCACGATAACCAAACGATACTACAGGGCGCACTATTCTGCAACGCGCCATTCGGGAGCAAGAATCTGTCGATTAACGGAGCTGCGGGTCAGCGGCGGGCGGACGCGCGAGCGTGCTCGCGTGGACGACTGGCCGCTGCATCCGCTTGAAGGCCGGCGCGAAGCGCCGGACAGAAAGCGGGTGGTAAGCCGCAACGCCGATGGCGCGGCGCGAAGCGTCCGCGCCATCGCTCCCGCTCAGCTGCCCGGCCCGCCCTAATGGGCGATGAACTCCCAGAAAGCGACATGGCGGGCTGGGTCAGCTGCAGCGGGTGGTTCAAGTAAGCCGCTTCGCGGCAGTTCCCCACCCCACCGTCGCTGCCTTTCTGAGCCAAGTTGAGGTATACAACTCCTGCCCAGGGTTTCGCAATCCCATCAACCTGTAGACAGGAGGTGTATCATGACAGCGCTCCGCC
>DATMXF010000212.1:0-2154 GCA_035561835.1 Patescibacteria group bacterium | reverse complement strand
CTATGCGGCAAAGGGCCCGGTTTATTCGGTGCTGCGCGGCCTCGAACAATGTCCCGCAGGGTGCTTTGTCGCGATCATGAATGGCGATACGTGGTTCAGCGAGCCGGCCCTGCGTCTCGTCGCTCGTATGGCCGCAGACACGGTTGGAGCAATGTTGCTGTTCGGTTCGCGAGCGACCGAACTCGCAGCGGACGACATAAGAATCCTCGCCGATAACGGCCGAATCCGGCGCGTTGGTAAGGAGATCGACAAAGCGCAGATGATTTCCGCAGGATGCTGCCTTCTGCAGCCGCGCGCCGTCGCACGGCTGCACACGATCCTCACCTCCATCGAGGCCGGACACCACCCGGAGGTTAAGACCTGGCACGAGGCTCTCAACCATCTCCTGGAAGCGGGCGAGCCGATCGAGTTCCGCTCTTTGCAGCGGGACGAGTGGCAGGAGATTGATGACGAGAGCGATCTGGCGAAGCTCAATCGGCGGATAGGCGTGCGCGGCAAGGTGGGGGCGACGTAAGCCGGTCAGAACCCGCCTCTCTTACGGATCTCAGCGAAGAGACGCTCGCATGAGTGGCCATCTCGATATTCATAGAAGTCCCGCCTCACCGTCTCGCGGGAGTTGCGCCAGGAATCCCCTCCCTCGACGACGATCTCACGGAGCGCTTGCTGCAGTTCTGCCTGCGTCAGGCACTTCGGGCCGGGCGTAATCGCATTGTAGTCATGCTGAATGCCTCGCCTCCGGAGATAGTGCTCCAGGTCGTAGGGGAAGAAGATGATGGGCCGATCAAGGAGGATGTAGTCCATATAGATGGACGAGTAATCGGTGATCATGCAGTCGGCGTAACTCATGACCGGATACACGTCCGCATTCTTATCCATGACGACGAGCGCCTCACGCTCCCGCACCGCGATGTGGTCCTTGGGGTGTGCCTTCCAGACAATCAGATGACCGTGGCGAAGGGCAAAGTCGTTGAGCTCGTCGAGGTCGAGCGCCTGCGCAGGCTGGATCTCGTCGGGAGGGCGCCAGGTTGGGCTGTACAGGACTACGCGCTTGCCGGCGGCGGCCGCAGAACGGATCTTCTCAGCGGCCACACCATCGCAACCGACAAGGTTGATTCCAACATTAGTGCCAAAAAAGACGTCGTTGCGGGGCTGGCCGTTGAGCAGAGCCTCTTTCATCCGAAAGGAAGCGCTGCGGCGCTCGCGCTGTAGCCGTGAAGCGAAGAAGACTACATCATAGGTCGGGTAAATGTTGCACCAGTGGAGAAGCCATCGGAAGGGTCCCGGCCCGCGCAGCTTGGCAGTGATCTTCTTATTCGTCATGGAAACCCGCTTTATGCCGTTGCCGTGCCAGATTTGAAAAGTGGCGGCGTGTAGAGCCAGCAACGACTTCAGCCGACGCCACCAGTCGGTACTCTCAAGCACTACGGAACGGGCCCGCAGCAGCTTGACGATGGATCGGAGGCTGGGATGGAGCAGAACCGGCAACCCGCGCTCGGAAAGCAGTCGCGCCGTAGCGCGCCAATGCGTAAGTAAGTAGAATTCGCAGTCCTGGGCATGGTGTGCGGCGAGGTAGAGATAGAAGTATTTCAGATTTCCGTTGAGTCCGCCTCCGAACCTTGGGATCAGCAGAATCAAGTCCTTCTTCTTCGGGACCAAGCGGGCTAGAGTGCGTAACAGGACGATACAAGGGGACAACAGGAGGAGTAGTAGCAGGATCCCTGCCGAAAAGGCGACACTCACAAGCCAATTCTTCAGTGATGCTGCCGCCTTGCTAGTTGTGTCGCCGCTCGATGCTGTCTCGCTCGTCGTCATTGTGCGCTGAGAGTCCGGTTTGCCTATCAAAGGTACTTAAGTGTAGCTTAGAAACATGCCCTACGCCAGCACAAAGGAACTCTTTTCAAGACAGACAGAGTGGCCGGTGTAGGAGTTACGGGGTTCTGATCCAACGCCCCTGCACCGTAGGGGCGTTGCTAGGCTAATCAACGATTAGGATCCACCCTCACTTTCTTGTTGTGCAAAACCTCAGGTCTTGTATATAATGCGAAGTCATCAGTTAGGTGGTAGGATGGGCTGGTTCATTCATGGCTTTGAGTGCCCATTATTATCCGCAGCGTCATGACAACTTTCAAGATGTATCCATTTGCCGCTAGCGTG
>DATMXF010000211.1:0-5280 GCA_035561835.1 Patescibacteria group bacterium | reverse complement strand
CGGCGGCATAGTCATGGTGTGGACCTCCGCTGCGTGTCGTGGACCATCGATGCAATCCTTGTGTGCATTAGTAGGCCTCTATCCCGGTCATCTGGAGAAGACCTCCCTGAGAAGATCGGTTACGCGAGCCGTCGGATCGGTCCTGATCTTGCGTTCCTCTTCACCCAATACGTGGAACAGTCCGCCGAGCCCCTGAGAGACGACATACTGATCGATGTCAAATGCCGTACTCTTCACGAAGGGGATGGATTGATACAGTGCGGTCAGGTCCTTGTATTGGCGGACGACGCCGACCTCGTTCATCGTGTGCTCGACGACCGGCCGGAAGGCGGCGATCAACTGGTTCGAGGTCTTGGCCTTAAAGTAGTCTGTGGCTGCTGTATCGCCTCCGGCGAGGATCGTACGGGCATCCTCGAACGTCATCGCCGAGAGGGCATCGGTGAAGATCTGCGTAGCGGCTGGAGCCGCCTGCTCGGCAGCCTGATTCATGCTTCGTATCAACGCATCTACCTGATAACCATACCCGGCCATCCGCATCGTTGTCTCCAGCGCCTGAAGTTGTTGCGGCATCAGGATCCTGATCGCCGGGTTGTCAAAGTATCCATTCGACCTCCCGGTCAGCGCAACGGCATTCTGCGTTCCGATCCGTAACGCCTCTTTCAGGCCTGAGCCGATCTTTTCAGTATCGAGCCCGCCCTGCCGGCCTGATTCGAAGCCCTTGAGGGGCTGGGTGAAGGGCCACCATCCGGGGGCCGGAGCATTCTGCCCTTGTGCGGCTGCCTGTTGTCGATCGGCGAGGATAAGCATCGAAAGGCAGAGGATGAGTGTGGCACATCGTTTCCTGAATCTCTTTTGCATCGCCAACCTCCTGTACCTGAATTGTCGCCTTGCGACAGGCCGATGAGGCGAAGACCGCCACGCTCTTAGATTACAGATGTGCAGTAGGCGCAGCGTGTGGCCTCCAGGTGAATATTGGACAAGCAATGGGGGCACGCTTTTGTGGTTGGTGCGACCGGCGCCGTTTCAGGTTTCCGTGTTATGCGGTTAATCTGCCTGATCAGGAGAAAGATCGCAAAGGCCACGATCAGGAAATCGAATACCGTATTGAGGAATACCCCGTAATTGATGGTGGCTGCACCTGCAGCCTTGGCTACGGCGAGCGTGGAGTGGGCATCACCGGAAAGATCGACAAACAGGCTGGAAAAATCAACCTTACCGACCAACAGGCCAATGGGAGGCATGAGGATATCGCTGACAAATGAGCTGATAATTTTGCCGAAGGCGGCGCCGATCACTATCCCGATGGCCATGTCGACGACATTCCCGCGCATCGCGAACTCTTTGTACTCCTTCAGCATCTGCGCCCCTCCTTTTGTATAGTAGCACGTTACTGTGCCTGCCTCTACCGCGACAGAGGGTATCGTAGTCGCGCTTTTCACAACCGGCTTTCAACGGCCTCATATCTATGATAAGGAGTGGTGAAGCGGCGTATTCAGCTCCCCCAAGTGTTTTTGACCTGTGCGATACGCGATCAGTGGATTGCGCCGACACCCGGGTATGAAGCAATCGGCGCTTGCGCCCGCTTTCCGACGTTGCTATGATTCGCAGCAACCTCGATCCGGTTCATACTAAAGAGATCCTATGCTCCCGCAGAAGCTGTCGAAGGCGCTGGCCATTGATGTGCTCGATGGGTGGCCCCTCGGTAAGTTTCGGAACCTCTTCGGAGAAGAAGCCGGTTGTGATGAAGATACCCTTCAATGCCCCTTCGGCGCGCACCGTATCGCTCAGAGCAATGATCCTGGTGGAGGAGATCGGCATCTCAGGCGGGGTCAGAACGCAACGGACGATGTAGCTGCCGCCGGTGATCGGTTGGGAGTTGACGGCGATGATGTCGATCTGCCCTTGTCGGTCGCGGTGGCAGCCTGTGATCGACAGACTCATCTGCTCCAGAAGGCGGACGCAGAGGCGCTCAAACTGCTCCGGCGCGAGTCGTTCCAACTGTTGCTGCTCGGCGCCCCTGGGTTGATAGTAGGCCTTTTCGGCAGCCATCGGCGACGCGGAACGATTGAGGAAAAAGACGAGGCCCAGACCGAGCAGGATGGCAGCCGTCACCAGAATGAACATGCGCCTCGCTCTTCAAGGACCGTAGCTACTTAGGTAGATAGACTGTAGGCTGTTAGACTGTAGGAACGCGCACAGATGAGCCAGGCGTTTCCGAATGCGACGCGACAATGATGGAGACCGAAAAGGTTCTGGGCGCCTTGATTCGGTCCATGCGCAACGACTAACAGCCTTCAGCCTACAGCCTAAACACCTGAGTAGTTACCAAGGACCTATCGATACATCTCTTCGAAGATTCGATCTCTTTGACCCTTTTTGATCAAGCGGTCATGGCGAAATGCTTGCTTCATTGCCGATCCAAGACACACCAGCGTCAGGATCAGCATACCGATGATCGGGATGTTGTCCGGCTGCGTCGCAATGGCGATAACATTCTCCATGTAGAACCTCCTTTCAGTCGAGATTCTAGCACCACTACCGGTGATGGCAAGTCTTTTGTCCGGATGGTTCAGCGTGGGATCTGATCTATTGTCGGATGAATCCTGAAAATAAGAAGCCCGATAAGAATAGGGGGCGACTGATGCAAAGGTCGATGTACATCCTCGTGATTAGCTTGCTTCTGGTCGAGCAGGCCTGGGGAGCTCAGCCCGTGCCGGCTCGGTCCGGTGAAGCCGACCAAGCGTACCGACGTGGCGTACGGCTGCAGCAGGAGGGACGGATGGCGGAGGCGATTGAGGCATTCCGATCCACCCTTCGGCTCGACCCCATGCGCGCGTTCGTCTATGTGAAGCTGAAGGAGGCGTATGCTCGGGCAGGGACAGGCCAGCAGGTGCTTGCAGAGCTCAGGGCGCAGGCTGATCAGGACAGCGCCGATTTCGTTTCCTGGAATCTGCTCGGTGTTCTGTATGCGAAACAAGGGCACTGGGCCGAGGCCATAGCGGCACTTGAGCGGACGGTACAGATCCAGCCCGCAGACGTCGATGCATGGACCAACCTCGGATGGCTTTCATCGGAATTAAAGCAGAGTCAGAAGGCGCGTGAAGCGTTCCGTCGAGCCCTTGCGCTCGATCCTGCCTATGGGCGCGCTCATGCCGGCCTGGCAGGTCTCTATGCCGAGGCGGAAAGCGATTATGACAAGGCGATAGAGGAGTACCGGCTCGCATTAGCGGCTGAGCCGCGGAATTCGGACTATCTGTACGATATGGGGTGGGTCTACTACCGAAAGGGGATGACCGACGAGGCGCTGAAGATCTTGACAGAGGCGTCAACCTTGAGTCCGGACGATCCGGCGGGACGGACGAAGATCGGGTGGGCGCGGCTTCGGCGAAAGGAGTCTAGGGTTGCGATTGAAGAGTTTGAGCGAGCGTTGCGCGCGCAGCCGGAGTACACCTTCGCTCGGTTCGGGTTGGCGCGGGCGCTTCAGGCCGAAGGAAACGACGACGCGGCCGTTGTGGAGTATAAGCGGGCTTGGCGGGAGGCCAATAACGATGTCTACCTCTTGTATCTTGTCCGGCTCTATCTGCAACGCAACCTCTGGGCTGTACTCCTGGCTGTGATATTGACGATGGGTCTGACGCTCGTATGGCTCATGCGGCGCAGACGCCTTCCGCAGGATTCTAAGGCTACGTTCGGAAAGTGATGGTGGTGGACCTTTAGGCATCCCGATCTCCGCACCCGAACATGCGCACGCTGCGGCCTCATCTCTATCAATAGGAGATTTCTCGTCTTCGCGCATTTTGTTCTTGACAAGCACTATATATCGTAGTAATTAAAATATCGCTATACTACATATAGTAGCCATGCGGTAACGGAGATCGATTTGCCGGGTTAGCGATAGACGGCGTATTTACGTATATTTCATCGAATAGTTGGAATCGCAGCAAGTCCGAGTTGCGTCAATTATCCCAGGTAAAGGAGGACACCATGCTTGGCAAGGCGAGCGGGTCAACGTTCCACGGAATAGAAAAGGGAGTAGAGACGACCCAGGCGGATGGATCCAGACCGACGAAGAATGGACAGTGGAGTGAATCGGCCCTCCGCGTCCTCAAAGAGCGTTACCTGATAAGGGACGCGACAGGTGTCAAAGAGACGCCGGAGGAGATGTGCTGGCGTGTCGCGGTGGCCATCGCCAAGGCTGAAGGGCAGTGGGGTAGAAGTGAGGCGGAAGCGCTCCAAGTCGCGGAGTCGTTTTACGATGTCATGGTTGAAGGGAGGTTCCTTCCTAACTCTCCTACGATGATGAATGCCGGCAAAGAGAACGGGATGCAGTATTCGGCCTGTTTTGTGCTTCCCGTTGAGGATTCCATGGAGGGGATCTTCGAGGCGGTCAAAAGGGCGGCGATCATCCATCAGTCCGGCGGCGGGACCGGCTTTGCGTTCTCGCGTCTCAGGCCGAAGGATACCCTGGTGAAGTCAACGGGCGGTAAGGCGAGCGGCCCCATCAGCTTCCTTCGGGTCTTTAATGCCGCCACTGAAGCCGTCAAGCAAGGGGGTGCCAGGCGAGGCGCCAACATGGGGATTCTTAAGGTGGATCACCCTGACATCCTGGAGTTTATCGACTGTAAGCTGGACGGCGGGATCACCAACTTCAATATCTCGGTGGCTACCACCGACACGTTCATGGACGCCCTGGCGAAGGACGGGACCTACGAGTTGATCGATCCTCACACCAAGCTCGTAACCCGCCATCTTCCGGCTCGCGAGGTCTTTCAACGGATTGTCCAGGCGGCCTGGCGGACCGGTGATCCGGGAATGATCTTCATCGATCGCATCAACGCGAGCCCGTCCAATCCGATTCCCCAGGATGAGCTGATAGAGGCCACGAACCCCTGTATCGTGGGTGACGCACTGGTCCCGACGGATCGCGGGTTGTTGAAGATGGAGAACTTAGTAGCTACCTACGGGCAGGGCGGTGTCGCTGTGCAGGTCGACTCCAGACTTCAACCCGCGCATTTGCTCGTCTGGGAGGGCACGCACAATGTGCCCTTGTCCGCTTACGGTCACGGCTGTTTACCGATCACTCGGGCGTTTTGCTCGGGCGAACGTGAGACGGTGACGGTTCGCACAAAAGCGGGCTTCGATCTGACGTGTACGCCAGACCATCGGTTCATGACCGAGCGCGGGTGGGTCGCCGCTGGCGACTTGAAGCTTGGCGTGGATCGCGCCCTTGTCCAAAGCAACCCAGGCGTTTTTGCGGACAACCCGGGCCTGCCGTTCACC
>DATMXF010000210.1:0-22313 GCA_035561835.1 Patescibacteria group bacterium | reverse complement strand
CAGGAACCTTGGAGTCTACGTCGACAGGAGGATTTCTTTTCACCCACCACGGCTACAGCGGGCCTGCCGTGCTCGATGTGTCTCATGTCGCCGTACGCTCACGCGCCGAGATGGACTCTCCCGCACGTCTCGTTGTAAGCTGGACGTCCTTGAACGACAAGGATTGGGAGTCGGCTCTCGGTTCGGGCGGCTCTCGAACCGTATTGAACGCTGTGGCGGCTCAGTTGCCGCGTCGACTCGCCGAGGCGCTGATCGAATTCGCCGGGATTGATCTCTGCCGAACGCTCTCGCAACTGACCCGCGATGAGCGGCTCCGTCTCATCGACATCCTTGTGCGCGGCGAACTGCCGTGGTCGGGAGACGAGGGGTACGGGAAAGCCGAGGTGACCGGCGGCGGTGTGCGTCTGTCGGAGATCGATCCGAAGACGATGGAAAGCAAGATTCACAAGGGTCTGTTTCTGTGCGGCGAGATGCTCGACGCCTTCGGACCGATAGGCGGCTACAACTCTCTGTGGGCGTGGGCGACGGGGCGCGCGGCCGGCCTCGGCGCAGCACGCACGCAATAGGCCTTCAATCATTCACTCTCTCAATCTGTAATACTGAGTTTACCGATGCCTCTTATTTCACTTGATCACGTCTCCATCGCGCACGGACACGTCCCGCTGCTCGACGACGCAAGCCTGCAGGTCGAGGCCGGCGAACGTGTGTGCGTGATCGGCCGGAACGGGACCGGCAAATCCACATTGCTCCAGATCCTCAGCGGAGATCAGGTCCCTGACAGCGGATCGGTGTGGCGACAGCCTGAGATTGGGATCGCGCGACTCGTACAGGATGTTCCCCTGTCGTCCAACCGCCCTGTGTTCGACGTCGTCGCGGAAGGGCTCGGTAACCTCGGCGAGTTGGTGGCCGCCTACCATCACACGGCGGTGGAGGTGGCCGAACGAGGCACCGACATCTCGCTCGAAAAGCTGGGCATGCTGCAGCGCGAACTCGAAGAGCGGGACGGTTGGCGCCTCGAACAGCGCGTGGAAACCGTCATCAAGCGTCTGGACCTCCCAGCCGAGGCCATCGTCGACGCCTTGTCGGGAGGCTGGCGACGGCGTGTGCTGCTGGCGCGGGCGCTGGTGGCCCAGCCGCAACTCCTCCTGCTCGACGAGCCCACCAACCATCTCGACATCGAAGCGATGATCTGGCTCGAAGAGTTTCTCAAGACGTACGCAGGTGCGGTGGTATTTGTCACCCACGACCGGGTGTTTCTCCAGAATCTGGCAACACGGATCGTGGAGCTGGATCGCGGCACACTGACGTCGTGGCCGGGCGACTACGCGACCTTTCTCCGCAGGAAGGAAGAATGGCTTGCAAGTGAAGCCGCGCAGAACGACAAATTCGACAAGCGGCTCACCGAGGAAGAGGCGTGGCTTCGCCAGGGTATCAAGGCGCGGCGGACACGGGATGAGGGCCGGATTCGCACGCTGATGGCCATGCGACAAGAGCGGGCCGCACGGCGCGCGCAGGTCGGCACTGTGCGCCTGCAGGCCGAGATCGGCGAGCGCTCGGGCCGGCTCGTGTTCGAGGCCGGCGACATCTCGAAATCGTTCGGCGACAAGGCCGTCGTCCGCGATCTGTCGTTACGCGTGATGCGCGGCGATCGTGTGGGGTTGATCGGTCCGAACGGATCGGGCAAGACGACCCTGCTTCGACTGTTGATCGGCGAACTCACGCCCGACACGGGCGACGTGAAGCGCGGCGCCAACGTTCAGGTGGCGTATTACGACCAGCAGCGCGAGCAGCTCGATCCCCAGCGCACGGTATTTGACACGGTCGGCGACGGAAACGACACGGTCACGGTGAACGGCCGCGCGCAGCACGTCCACGGATACCTCCGCGATTTTCTGTTTCCACCTGAGCGTGCGTACGCCCGCGTACAGACGCTGTCGGGCGGAGAGCGAAATCGCTTGCTGCTGGCACGCCTGTTCACAAAATCCGCCAACGTCCTGATCCTCGATGAGCCCACAAACGATCTCGATATCGAGACGCTGGAATTGCTTGAATCGTATCTCATCGAGTGGCCGGGAACGCTGCTGCTCGTCAGCCACGATCGCGCATTCATCGATCACGTCGTCACGAGTACGCTCGTCTTCGAGGGCGGCGGACACGTGCAGGAGTACGTCGGTGGATACGAGGACTGGCTACGGCAGCGCGGCACCCGGGAGATGGCGGCCAAGGCGCAGCCGGAGAGGCCGGCGCGCCTTGCGGTGCCGCCCGTCACTGTGGCGACCCGGAAGAAACCGACCTATCGCGAGCAAAGGGAACTCGATCAGTTGCCGGCGCAGATCGAAGTCCTGGAACACGAGCACGCGCAATTAACCGCCTCAATCGCCGACCCCTACTTTTACCGTCAGCCGGCCGATTCCATCACACGCGCGCTCGCGCGCCTCGAAGCGCTGACGCACGAGCTTCACGACGCCTATGCCCGCTGGGACGAGCTCGACTCCCGCATCACACGCGGACGCGCGTGACGGACTCACGAAGCTTCCGGCGGCGCGACATATCCTATCAATCTTTGCAATTCCTGTGTAACTACTCAGGTGTTTAGGCTGTAGGCTGAAGGCTGTTAGTCGTTGCGCATGGACCGAATCAAAGCGCCCAGAACCTTTTCGGTCTCCATCATTTTCACGTCGCATTCGGAAACGCCGGGCTCATCTGTGCGCGTTCCTACAGTCTATCTACCTAAGTAGTTACCTTCCTGCTATAATACGCCCCTATGATTTCGGTGAGCGGTGTGTGCATGCGGTTTGGCTCGAAGGTCCTATTTGAAGACGTGACAACCACGTTTTCCGCAGGGCGGCGCTACGGCCTGACGGGCCCCAACGGCGCCGGTAAGTCGACATTTATGAAGCTGCTCACCGGTGAGATCGATCCGCAGGTGGGCACGGTATCCAAACCGCGTAAGCTCGGTGTCCTCAGCCAGGACCAATACGCGTTCGACCGGTTCCGCGTCATCGATACCGTCATCATGGGCAACACACGCCTGTGGGCGGCCCTTCAGGAGCGCGACGAGCTCTACGCGCAGCCGGAAATGACCCACGAGGCCGGCATGCGCCTCGGTGAGCTCGAGGGCATTGTCGGCGACGAAGACGGCTACTCGGCGGAAAACGACGCGGCCCTGCTGCTGCAGGGGCTCGACATTCCCGACGACATCCACGACTGGAAGATGGCGGAATTACAGGGCGGGCAGAAGGTGCGCGTGCTGTTGGCGCAGGCCCTGTTCGGCCATCCGGACGCGCTGCTGCTCGACGAGCCGACGAACCACCTGGACCTGGATTCGATTCACTGGCTGGAGGAACTCCTTGGTCGGTACGAGGGCACGCTCATCGTCATCTCACACGACCGCCATTTCCTGAACAACGTCTGCACGCATATCGCCGACATCGACTATCAGACGATCATCACCTACACCGGCGGCTACGACGACATGGTGGTCGCCAAAACGCAGATTCGGTCAAAGATCGAGTCTGAGAACGCGCAACGGGCAAAGAAGATCGCGCAGTTGCAGGACTTCATCCAGCGTTTCGGGGCGGGCACGCGCGCGAGCCAGGCCACATCGCGGCGCAAGGAAGTCGAACGGCTGCGGACGACCGATCTGGCCCGCTCGAACATTCAGCGTCCGTACATCAAGTTCTCGATGAAGCGGCCGTCCGGAAAAGTTGCGCTGGAATTCGAGAGCCTATCGAAGGGCTTCACGAACAATCCTGTTGTTTCCGGCTTCAGCGCCATCGTCAATCGGGGTGAGAAGATCGTGCTCGTCGGCCGCAACGGGGCCGGAAAAACTACCCTGCTGAAGGCACTGCTGGCCGATGCGCCAGGCTTGCCGGCCTCCCCTGCCGATGTGGACAGCGGCAAGACGACGTGGGGGTACGGGGTGGCAATCGGCTACTTTCCACAGGACCACACCGGAGAGATAGAGAAGGGGCTTACGGTGGCGGACTGGCTGCACCGCTTCGATCCGGATGCGTCACGGCAGGATATTCACGGGCTCCTGGGACAAATGCTGTTCAGCGGCGAAGAAGGCCACAAGCCGACCGACGCACTTTCGGGCGGTGAGACCGCCCGGCTGCTGTTCTGCCGCATCATGCTGCTGAAACCGAACGTGCTCGTCCTGGACGAGCCCACCAACCATCTCGATCTGGAATCCATCAACGCGCTGAACGTGGCGCTTCAGAAGTTCGAGGGCACCGTGCTGCTGGTCACGCACGACCAGGACCTGCTCGAAGAAGTGGGCACGCGGATGTGGCACTTCGAGCACGGCAAGATTGTGGATTTCAAAGGGGGCTACGAGGAATACGCGTCGTTGTCGGCCTGACGTACGTCTTCAGCAACATGGCACGCCGACCAGCGGCCCGGACTGTACATGCACAGCGTCCTTTATTCCTCTCGAAACATCGCCATCCTGGGCGGTGGAGCGGCGGGCATGTCCTGCGCGCTGTGGTTGAAACATCTAAGTTTTTCGCCTGTCCTGATCGAGCCAGGCGCAGCGCTGGGCGGGCAATTGTTAGAGATTCACCGGATCAACCGTTGGATATTGGGCATCCCAGGACGGACGGGGCCGGCGCTTGCGGAACTGTACGGCAGGCATGTGTCGGATGAAGCCATCGACGTCCGCCTTGGCGCCAGGCCCGTCTCCGTTATGACGGAAGATTTCGGTTTCAGCCTGGTTGTGCGCGAAAGCGAACACCGTACGACGTCGCTGCCTGCGCGGGCGCTCGTTATCGCCACGGGGTTGCGCGTTAACTCCTCGGACATCCTCCACCCAATCCCTGGAGCCCTACCGCTGTACGAATCCGGCCTCCTGTCGTTTTTCCCCCTGGACCACCTTGAACCGATGGAAGCCCTCGAGGGAAAGCGGGTAGCTGTGATAGGCGGCGGCGACAACGCCCATTTCACCGTCAAGGATCTGGCCTCCAGAGCCGTCCTCACCCACTTGATCATCCGCTCTCGACCCAGGGCGCAGCCATTGGTACGTCAAGAGGTAGAGGCGCTCGTCCGGCAAGGGCGCGTCCAGGAACATAGCGGCGCGCTCATCACCGGCTTTCATCAGGGATCCGGCGGCATCACAATCGCCTTGGCCCGGAACGATTCCAACGCCGAACGGATCGAGGTTGACCGGATTTTCGCCCGCACCGGCTTCGCCCCGAACACGGAATTCCTCGCCGGGCTCGGCCCCTTGGCTGGGCTGGGCAGGAATAGCGACGGCTATGTGCGGGTCGATACCTGGAAGCGTGCGTCGCTGCCTCTCGTGTACGCTATCGGCGATGTGGCCAACCCTGACCATCCCTCCGTGGTCACCGCCATCGCCGACGGCGCGACGGCGGCGCAGGCCATCGCCCAAGACGTGGGAGTATAAGTATGGGCGTTGATACGCCGCTGGTCTGGATCGTGGACAGCGCCTACACGGGCGAATTACACGCCCGCCTCGGCGTGGCCGAGCGGCTGGGCTACGGCTACGGGACGATTCCTGCGCCTAACGGCGACGCCGGGGCTTACGCCAGGCTGTTGGAAGACCGCTACGACCACGTCTGCCGGGACGGCGAACCGAGACCTGTGATCCTGTTGAGCGGCACCGGCGAGGATACGATTCGTCCTATTGCGGATCTCAAGGATGTGTTCAAAGAGCGGTTGCTGAACGTCTACCTGGCTTCCATTCTTCCTGATGAATTCGATGCGCGCCTTCAGGAGTACGATCTGATCGCCTCCCCCCAGTTGAGTGGCGCCAATGTGGTGACTACTGTGGGCGTCGTGCACAGGGTGACGAATTGCCTGCTGGATCAAGCCTTCCGTCGGCACCGGGATCTGTTCGCCGGCTCGGCCCGGCCTTTGGTGGGTTTACTGGTAGGCGGCAACACCCGCTATTGCTTCGGCTTCCACGAAGACCACGCTCGGTGCTTGGGCAGACGGGTCAAGAGCATCGTCGCATCGCTCCAGGGGAGCCTGGTGGTCACCAATAGCCGCCGAACCCCGAAAGATGCGTTGGCTGCTCTACTGGACGAGGTCGCGGGCCTGGATTGCCGCTTTTTCGACTGGCAACAAACCGGCTCCGATTTTTACCCCGCGCTGCTCGCTCATAGTGAAGTGCTTATTGCCACCGGGGATTCAGTCTCTATGTGTTCCGAAGCCAGTTACACAGGCAAGCCGCTGCTGGTGGACATGAATGACTGCGCGACCGAGATCTACCATCGCCATATTATCGGCAAACTCATTGCGTATGGCGCAGCTAAGCCGCTGAGCGACACGTTCCAACCCTGGACCTATACCCCACCCGATCCGACAGGGACCGTGGTTGCGGCGATCCGAGAGCGGCTTCCGGAGAAATGGCCGTTCTTCAGCATGGAGGGGAGGAGCGGAAAGGCTTAGAGGAGATCCGGTACACAACGTGCCTCAGGCGATGGCCTCAATCTGCGACTGAGGATAGATGCGGTAAGTCGGATGAAGTAGGGCCAAAACAATTTGGCGCCACAAAGGAGGGAGCCATGAAGCGAGCAGGTTTACTGCTTACCTTAACCTTGACAGTGGGGATCGCGCTGGGGGTGATCGGGACTCAGGTCTTGAATGCGCAGCAGGCACCGATGAAACGCACCGTGCTCATCAAGACTGATCTGGCAGGGATTGAAGGGAAAGAGGCTGTACTGGCCTTGGTGGAGTTTGCGCCGGGAGCGGCCACCGATCCCCACTATCACCCCGGAGAAGAGCTGGCTTACCTCCTTGAAGGGTCGATCAGCTTCGAAGCTCAGGGGAAGTCCCCTATCACCTTCAAGCCCGGCGATACGTTCCATCAGCCGCCGAAACAGGTGCATCGCGTAAAGAACCTCAGTTCCACCATGCCGGCTAAGGCCTTGGCGTTCACCATTTCAGAAAAAGGCCTACCCCTTACCGTCCCCGTGAAGTAGCCGCGGCTAGCTGAGCAACACCCCATGCGGCCGCGGCCGCACCGTGGCCGATGAAAACCCCCTCAATCCCCCTTTACGAAAGGGGGAGGCACGGAGGCGTATCAGGAATATCCCCCCTTTTAGAAAGGGGGGATAGGGGGGTTTGTCTGAAGCTGACGCCTGATAGCTGAAGTTGGTGGCGGTGACTGGACTCGAACCAGTGACGCCGCGGATATGAGCCGCGTGCTCTGACCGACTGAGCTACACCGCCATAATAGTTTCGCGTTTCAATCCACGCCCCTCGCCGGAGGCGACCCTTAATGAGTTTGTACGGTATTGCGCAATGCTTGTCAAGCGGAAGGGGCTCCGGCTGGACGGTACGGTTCGTCCTGCCGGAGTCTTGGCGAGCTTGATCTCAGATGAGCTTAGCCATCACCTTGGCATCCCAGTCTTGAGCAAGTTCGTTCAGTTCCTGGGCCAGCCGTCGCCCTTCTTCGTCCGTCGTCCAGAGCTTCTCCCATGCGTCCAGATCCGCATAGGCGGAGAACTCCCAGAGCGCAAGATACTGAGGACGACGTCCCACGTAGAGATCGCGGGAGAAAAGACCGACGAGTTTAAACTTTGGGAGGAGCTTTGCGAAGTGGTCGGCAAACCGCTGATACGTTTCAGTTACCTGCGACCGTTTAATCCCTGGCTTCTGGTCAAACTCGATCATATAGAACATCGCCTGTTCCTCCACGCGGTATCCCTGACCACGATGTTGTAAATCTCGCCGCCGCACCTGACCGGTGTGTTTTCGTGGTGTGTAGCTTGCCATGCGTCCGACAAGATGTCAAACGTTTTTCAGGGCTTTCCGGCGATTCAGATGTTGGTGGGGACCGATTCGCCGACAGCGCCGGTCAGCGCCTTCTCGGAAGCCTCACTGAGGGCCTTGACATAGCGGCGGTCTGTGGTGAAGACTCGATAGCGAGCCACCTTGGGCGGGATATCTCGGAACAGGTCCATAAGCGGCCTGGGCGACACTTCTCCAGTGGCCGGATTGTACATGAAGATCTGCTTGCTCCCTTCCGCCAGCGGGTTGATAGGACGGGGATCGAGCGCGGCCATGTCCACCCTAAACTCGATTCCATACAGGCGCTTAGGCAGATGGCGGCGGATCGTCTCCTCCAGATGCCTGGCGGTCTGAAACTGGACCATTCGCTGCGACTCCTCGATGGTGGAGACAAAGTCATAGGCCATCTTCCACTTAACTTTCCGACCCAGGATCTTTCCCCATTCCGCTCCCAGCGCCCGCTCGTGCGGATCCTTCGAGCCGGCCCACTCGCCGACCCGCTCGAGCATGGACCAATCGGTCAGCGTCAGGTATCGATCCAGCGTCTTGTACGGATTGTACGGGGCAATCCGCGCCATCGTCTCCTGAAAGATCTCCTGGACGTGCAGGTCGATGGCCCTGGTCGTCCGGTGATGGTAGACGTTCAGATAGAGGGCGACCTTCGCGTTCAGGAACCGCATCAGGGCCGACTCTCCGGCCTTGTGCAGGGTCAGTCCCTTCGGCGTGAAAAATGTGTACAGCAACAGCCGCTCAATGTCTACCATATCCAGCGAGAAGCCGGTCATATAGGCGTCTCGCTGGACGTAATCGAGGTTGTCCACGGTGTAGATCCCGGAGAAGAGCGGGCGGAGCGCCAACAGCCACTCCGGAAAGCCGGCCGCTGAGCCTGTCCTGAGCCCTGTCGAGGTCCGTCGCGATCCCGGTCGATGGGGGCCGGTCTCCGGCTTCTTGATCAGGAACGCGATCTGTCCGGGGTCAAGCCGCTCATTCGACCGAAATGGTCCGCTCGGACTTCGGCGAATGGCTCTGATGATCCCCCCCAGCCTCTTCGTGATGATGGCCATTCCCAGGATTTCGTGATTCAGCCGCTCGGCACCGACGTGAAACCGCTGCAGGAAGTGATCATCGAAAAAATGTCCGAAGGGACCGTGTCCCACGTCGTGGAGCAACCCGGCAAGCCTGAGAAGCTCTTCGATAAACGGCTCCGACGGCAGCGCCTCCCCGAATGCCTCCTTCAGGCTGGGATAGAGGTGTCCGGCAAACTTGCCGGCCATGTGCATGGTCCCCAGGACATGCTGGAACCGACTGTGTTCGCCGGATGGGTAGACCCACCAGGTGCTCTGAAGTTGATGAATGCGGCGCAACCGTTGGACCCAAGGGCTGTCGATGATCTCCTTCTCGGTCCGTTCTGACCGGTCGCCCTGTGGCACGGTAAAGACAATATAGCGATGGATCGGATCTGCCAGCAACGCCACCCCTTCGTAGGGTGACGCGAACGGCGAACCTCCACTTCCGGTCGCCTGCGATGTGGTAACACGCGGTGTGGTCATCGATCACCCCTTGTAACTACTTAGGTAGATAGACTGTAGGCTTTTAGACTGTAGGAACGCGCCATACGAGAACATGCCAAGCTCACAGCGTGTGAACCGGCCGACGAAGGGCGCCCTGATTCGGTCCATGCGCAACGACTAACAGCCTTCAGCCTAAACACCTGAGTAGTTATCACCCCTCTAGATCAATGCCGATTCCAAGACGATACCACGATCCAACATTGCGGTGGCCAGCGAAAGCGTTCGCGTCAGATCGGCGGGTAACTCCGGACTCTCTTCGAGTTGCCGACACAGGTCGATCAGCCGGCGGAATGCCCGGATGAGATCGCCCTCATGCCCTCCGAAACTCTGTTCCACCAACGCCAGCCAGTCGTCCTCGCCCGACACCCACCGATGCGTGGCCGCCAGATAGGTCGTGTGCATCGAGACCGGAAGCTCAACCTGGTAGGATCGCTGGACCCTGTCCACTTCCTGGCTCAGCTCTTCCAACGTCTTTACGCGCCGGCGAAGGTGCGCCTGATCGCGGAGGAACAGCCTGGCTGCCGCTTGCTCGGTTGCTCGCGGTTCCTCAACCAGGCATGAGAGAAGGCCCGCGAGCTCTTCAGGTACAAGCCCCTTCAGAAGTCCGGAGAAGGCCACCCGAGCCACCAACAGTTCGTTGTCGTGGCGCAGTGACGCAATCAGGCGACCTTCCGCACCCAACCGTCCATCATCGACGTAGCCGAAGTACTGGAGGATTCCTACAACCCGCAGGAACTGCTCCCAGTAGGAATTCTGAAGTTGCTGTTGCGTCTGATGGTGACGCTCCAACATCTGCCCCAAGCGTCGCGACTGCTTGAGTTGTCGCTCCCGGAGCGACCGTTCCGCGCAGCGGTGGCAAGGCATCTGGGATAGGGCGAGGGCCATCGCGTCCAGTTTGGACCTGCTCTCCTCGTAGTCACCCCAGAAAAAGGTCGGAGAACCTGCAGATCGTCGACCCCGGCCCCGTCCGCCTCCACGACCGGCCCGCGCCGTCGCCACCCGCAGCGTCCCGATCCGTTGCCGCTCCTGCTCAATCGCAGCGCGCCGCTCCCGATACTCGATCAGCGTGCTGACCGGGCAACAGGGTGATGTCATGCCCTCGGCGTCGGCCAGTCTACGGATTAACTCCTCTTGTTCCCTCCGGCTGACCTCGATCTTTCGACGATTCTGGAACTGGCCGAAGCTCTTCTCTATGGTCTTTCGGATCGCCTCGGGCTCGCGTTGCATTTCAATCAGCAACGCCGCGCTGCTGTAGCCGATCCGGAATCGGCTGTCGATCGGTTCCGGATCGCCTCGTACCAGACGAACGGCGTCTTCGACCGCCTCCGCAGAATCGAGCGCCATGAGGCAGGTCCCTTCAGGATCAATCCCCCGTCGCCCGGCCCGCCCGGCCATCTGGAACAGCTCCCCAACGGTGAGCCCCCGGAACCCGAGATCGGTCCGCTTGCGAAGTCCACCGATCACGACGCTCTTGGCCGGCATATGAATCCCCAGGCTCATCGTTTCGGTCGCAAAGACCACCTGCACCAGTCCTCGCTCAAACAGGAGTTCGGTGAGCCGCTTCAATGCCGGCAGGACGCCGGCGTGGTGCAGCCCCACACCTCGGCGGAGCCCGTTCAGAATCAGTCGATTCAGATCGCTCTCAAGACTGATGCTCGGGTAGTCGAGAAGCGTCTGTTGGATCGTCTCCTCAACCTCCTCACCCCTCGCGGGATCCAGGAGCGGCTCGCCGCGCTCAAGGAGACGAGCGAGAGCTCGCTCGCATCCCGAACGACTGAAGATAAAGTAGATGGCCGGCAGCCAACGGCGCGCCCGCAACGCGGCAATCGCGATGCTCTCGTCGAGCGCGCGACGGCGGAAGGAGCGGTGCCGACCCTCCCTACGCCGTTCCCATCGGCCCGCCTCGCGCTCCTCCGATACGCTTCTGCCGGAGAAGAACGCGTGCAGAATCCGCCGGACCGAAGCCGGTTCCGGCGGCCAGAGTTGCCCCTCCCCGTCGCAGAGCAGGTACTGCAGCGGCACCGGCCTGACCGGATGGTGGATAGGCCGGATCGGGCGGTGTGTCTGACCGATCCACTCGGCAATCTCCCCAATATTGCTGACAGTGGCCGAAAGGGCAACAAGCTGGACTTCAGGAGGGCAGTTGATGATGATCTCTTCCCATACGGTCCCCCGCCCTACATTCCCCATGTAATGGCATTCGTCCAGCACCACATAGTGCAGCCCCTCAAATTCCCCCCCATAAAACTTGTTTCGAAGGATCTCAGTGGTCATGACGACAAGAGGTGCGCGAGGGTTGACCTTCACATCTCCGGTGAGAATGCCGACGGTCTCCGCACCCCACTGACGGGTGAAATCGGCATATTTCTGGTTGCTTAAGGCCTTCAGGGGGGTCGTGTAGGCGATACGATGCTGATGGGCCAAGGCTCGAAAGATCGCGAATTCAGCGATGAGGGTCTTACCGGCGCCGGTCGGCGCGGACACGATCACGGAACTGCCCTCCGCAATCAGACCGATAGCCTCTTCCTGGAACGGGTCAAGGAGGAATGGGTACCGGTCGCGGAACGAATCGACAAGCGCCTGCGCGTCCTGCGGTAGGGCCGATGAACCGATTTCGATGGGCCTGTGTCCTTTTGCCATCTTTATGAGCAACGCCCCACGCGGTACGGGCCGCACCACCATGCACGAAAACCCCCTCGATCCCCCTTTATGAAAGGGGGAGGTAAGGAAGCGCATCAGTAGTCCCCCCCTTACGAAAGGGGGGTTAGGGGGGTTTGTCCGAAACTGATAGCTGAGTGCTGATAGCTGAACGCTGTTCTCTGAGCAACAGTAGCAGATTGCGCCCAGCACTTCAACCAGTTCGACTCGTCTTAGGTGATCCCCTTGCTCCGAGTGGATACGTCGTGTAAATTAGTAGGAGGTGCTGGAGGGACTTCTGTGATCGAAATCAGTAGTGTTCGGACGGTGGCTGGAGATCATCCGGTCGATTGTCGAGCAGCAGTAACAGAGGAACGTCACGATCTTCGGTCTCCTGGATCGGTAAAACATCAGAAAGGCCTTTCATTATGACTGAGAAACAACCGCAAGCCGAAGAGGCGATCCGAGAGCAGATACGAGCCGCGGTAGAGGCGATCGACGGAGCGCTGCAAGGAATCGTGCGCTTTCTCGCACCGCTGAGACCCACCATGCGGAACGAATTGATTCAGTTCCTAGGCCCCCACGTGGAACAGGCACGGCACGCCAAGGAGTCCCTCGAAAGGATTCTTCTGGAGTTACAGCAGCAAGGAAAAAAATAGCGCTCAGCTATCAGCTCATGGCAAACCCCCTTCGATCCCCCTTTCCGAAAGGGGGAGACATCTACTCCCTCTTTTGATAAAGGAGGGTTGGGGGGATTTCTTATAGCGGCTGGGTAAGTTCGGAACTCGGCTTGTCCCCCGAAGATTCAACTATTCGGACATAACCCAGGGTCCGCAAGAACCTTTCTCCCTCAGCCGATTTGAGGAAGCTCAGCAGATAGTCGCTGAAACTTTTCGCCATGTCCGCCGAGAGGTACGGCGGATGGCCCGTCGCGCACCAGATCGTAATCTTATGGTAAAGGCTCTGTACGTCTCCTATCATAGCGGACTCCTTCTTCACCGGACCTTCGACTTTGGAGCACCAAGCTCAGCCCCCTCCTCACCCTCGACCTTGGCCTGCATCTTCTTCACCAGATCCTGATAAGAGGAGGTACGAATGATCTTAGTGAACTGGGTGCGATAGTTATTCACCAGACTGACACCCTCGACAACAATGTCATAGACCGACCATTTGGAGTCGGCCTGTTGCAGACGGTAGGCAATGGGGATTTCCTGGTTCCGCTTGGTCACGATCTTGGTCCGCACCTCGGAATAGTTGCCGTCCGTCGTCTCTTCCAGGTACAGGATCTGCTCGCCCGTGTACCCCTCGACCCGATCGACATAGGCCCGTTCCAACAGGTCGGTGAACAGGCCGACAAATTCAGTGCGCTCATCGGGCGTACGCTCGCTCCAGTGTCGGCCCATGGAACGCTTCGACATCTCAGAGAAATCAAATCGTTCCAATACGGTCTTGCGGAGTTGGGCTCGACGCTCCTTGATCTTCCGCTCACCCTTGAGGGCCGGATCGGTCAGAATCTTGAGCACCTGGTCAACGGTTCCCTTGATCTGATCTGTCGCCGGACCGGCAAGGCTCTGTCCCGGCATCCACAACACTGCCACGGCTGCCGCGATAAGCGTAAACGTCTTCCATCGGTACCTGGTATCGGAATACTTCGCGGTCACTTTGCTTCCTCCTTCACGGCTCGACCTGTGGCATGTTCAATGTTTGCAAGCGCAAGGTTGTAATTATACATGGCTCTATAGTGGTCAGCCCGCAGTTTGGCGTACGTCTCCGCGGCTTGGCCGAGCTCTTTGGACTCCCCAACCCCGAGGTCGTAGTTCGCCTTGGCCGCCACCAGCCATTTCTTCGCGTTCCGCCACCCGTCCTCCGTGGCCTTCAGCATCTCCCTCGCCTCGTCCAGCTCTCGATGGGCCTTCTGCACCTGTAACGGGATCCCCCGCTCTGCGAACGACTTCATCTCCCCAACCTTCAGGTGCTCTGCCTGAGCCGCTCGGATCTTCCCTCGGGTAATTCCAAAGTCGAGGTCGTACTTAAAGCCCAAGACAATCGCGGTGTACCGATCATTCAGCGGATCAAAGGCCCAGGGATTCTGCTGACGCGTGCGGTTACCGGCCTGCGCGTACACCCCGTTCAGCGCAAGGAAGAACTGCGGATACAGGTTACTCTCCTCTGCTTTGACCAGCGCCTCTGTGGCCTTGAGCCCGGCCCGCACCTGGGTCATTTCCGGTCGCAGCTCCAACGCCGTCCCCATCCCTCGATCCACCTGTTCCACTTCTCTGGGCGCCGCCACCAACCCTATCGCATCCAGTTCGAACGGTTGGGTGCGATCAAGACCTGCGTAGAACATCAGACCGCCCGTAGCCAGATCAAACCCCTTCTGGGCCTCTTCCCGGTTCTTCATGACCTCGCCTCGAAACGCCTTCAATTTGTACAGATCGATCTCATCAACCCCTGGTGTCTCCGCCTCGAGTTGCCGATCCGTCTTCTGGATCGCCTTGTCGAGATCCTTGCCGATCTCATCAATCAGCCCAAGCATATCGCTCGCCAGAAGCCGGCCATAGTAGAGCTCCTTCACCTTCAGGATCAGGTCGGCAGCCTTCTCCTCTACTTTTGCCTTCTCGACCTTTATCCCCTCCTCCGCAGCCATTCCGTAGCTCGTGAGCTTGCCAAAGGTGTAGAGCGGCTGGACCAGCCTCATCTCAACCCGCTCGAAGACGTTGTTTACGTGGGGGTCATCCTTTCGATCGGGAGAACCGCCCTGGACGGTCCCGCGCGCTCGAGGGGACGGACCCACTATGGCGGTCACCTCAATCTGAGGGTACCGACCGGCGTCAGCCTGATCTTTCTTCGCCATCGCAACCTCAGCGCCTCGTTGCACCTGACGAATCTCAGGGCTCGTGGCCAGCGTGCGCTGGATCAAATCTTTCAGGGTGTAGCCGGCCTGTGGTGTCGGCGATTGTGCAGACACCGGCCGCACAACAGCCACCGTTGTCATGAGCGCCAACGGCAACATAATCCGATACGCCTGTCTCATTCGGCCTGCATGCTTCATGAGCGCCTCCTTCGAGATCAGCGGTTCGACATACGCGTAAGATTGCCTCTTCTTAAAGCTTGCCAAAAATATAATTTGAGATGAGCTGCTCTATATCTAAGGGGTCTTCAGTATCCCGAAGCTTACCGCCCGGCCGAACCAGCGTATCGGAACCTCCTGGCGTAATCCTCACATACTTCTCGCCGATCAGCCCTTTTGTCCGGATCGAGACGATCGCGTCATCCTGAAGTTTGACGCCAGGATCAATGCTCATAGAGACGACAGCTCGATAGCTATCCAACCCGATCGCTTTTACCCGGCCGACTTCGACTCCGGCGATCTCGACCACCGCCCCATTCTTTAACCCGGCAACCGAGTCAAACTCGGCCGATACAGTATATCCCCGATCGCCGACTATCTCAAGCTTACCGAGTCTGATCGAGAGCCAAGTCAAGCTCACGATTCCCGCTACCACGAATAGCCCTACCAGCGTTTCCATGGTCAGTCGCTTCATCGATCTCGCTCTCCGTCCTGATCTCTTGACAGCCCCGCCATCATGACCTGAACCTCTACAACAGATCGAGTTGCCTACTCCGGACCAGTCTGACCATTGCTGGCCCCGGTGATGAACTGACGGATGATAGGATTGGCGGAGGTCATGATCACCTCCGGACTATCGTGCTCCACAATGACCCCATTGTGGAGCATCGCCACCGTCTGGGCGATGTCGAAAATCTCCGGGATCTCGTGGCTGACCACGACCGCGGTAAAGCCGAAGCGCTTATGGGCATCCAGAATCAGACGATGGACCGAGTGCAGCAGGATCGGATCGAGGCCCGTCGTCGGCTCATCAAAAAGGATGATTTGCGGATCACGGACTAAGGCTCTTGCCAGCGCCGCCCGTTTCTTCATCCCTCCGCTCAGTTCTGCGGGATATTTATGCGGCATATCAGCAAGCCCTACGGCCTCCAGTCGCTGCATCGTGCGCTTGGCGATCTCACCTTCCGACAGTTGGGTCTTTTCTCGGAGCGGGAAGGCCACATTGTCGAACACCGTCAGCGAGTCGAACAACGCGCACCCCTGAAACAGAACGCCGAACTTTTCTCGTACCAGATCCAGGGCCTTGCCGCGAAGCTGGGCAAGGTCGGTCCCATCGACCAGCACCTGACCGCTATCCGGTCGCATAAGGCCGATGAGGTGTTTGAGCAGTACGCTTTTACCGCCTCCGCTCCGTCCAATAATGGCTGTGACCTGCCCTTTGGGAATGGTCAGGTTCACCCCCTTGAGCACCTGTTGCTGCTCAAAGCTCTTACGCAGATCAATGAGCTGAATCATCTTTCAAACAGGTCTAAAACAGGACGGCGGTCATGAAGTAGTTCCAGACCAGCACCAGAACCGACGAAAGGACGACAGCTTCGGTCGTTGCCTTCCCCACGCCCTCGGCCCCATATCCGGCGTAAAACCCCTTGTACGTACAGACCCAGGTGACAATGAGGCCAAAGCTCAGCGATTTCAGAAAACCGCCCTGTATATCACTCAGCTCCACCATATTCCGCATCTCGGAGAAGTAGGTGCCTGCGCCGACACCAAGCATCTTCACTCCAACGAGATAGCCGCCGAAGATCCCCACGACGTCGAAGATAGCCGTCAGAAGGGGAACCGAAATGAGTCCGGCGACCACTTTGGGAACTACAAGATATTTCACGGGATCCACGGCCATCGCCTCCATCGCGTCGATCTGCTCGGTAATCCGCATGATACCAATCTCTGCAGCAGAAGCCGATCCGGCCCGTGCCGCCACCATCAGGGCAGCCATCACCGGCCCCAGCTCCCGGATCAGGCTCAGGCCGACGGCCGGACCGAGAAGTGCCTCGGACCCGAACTTCCGAAGAGTGTAGTACCCCTGAAGTCCAAGCACCATTCCGCTGAAGGCCGCAGTCAGAAGAATGATAGAGCTTGACTTGACCCCGATAAAATGGATCTGGCTGACGATACGTCTGAACTTTAATGGTGGCAGGACCGCCCAGAGACCGGTAGAACCCAGAAAGATGGCCATATGCCCCATCATCTGGACCTGCTTAAGAACCGTACGTCCGACCGTCTCCAACGGGTTGCCCATGCTCTCCTCCAAGGGAGATTCTCAGCACATCGGCGAAGGAACCGACAGCCTGATAGAATTGCATACGCTCTCCAAGTTGTCAATTGTTTCCTATCGTTTCCGAATCCCTCGGTTGAGATCGCTTGTGTGCCCAGCCGCCGATGATCGCCAGCAACGGTTCCCGGCCCTCCTCAGACTTCGCGGAAAACGGGATGATCGATCGAGGATCGCTCAAGCCCAAGGCATGGGCGACGCCGCAGATCTGCGCCTGTCTGGCTGTTCGCCGAAGCTTATCGATCTTGGTCAAAACGGGAATCCAGTCGATGGCGAGATTGTCCAGCATCCGTTTCATCTGCAGGTCCTTCTCGGTAACCCCTTGTCGGGCATCAAGAAGCACCACAACCGCTCTGAGGTTGCGACCGGCGGCAAGATAACCCTCGATCAACGGTCCCCACGTCCGTCGAATCGAGTCCGGCACCTTGGCATAGCCGTAGCCCGGAAGATCAACCAGATAAAAATCCCGGTTGATCAGAAAAAAATTGAGAAGCTGGGTTCGGCCCGGCACACCGCTGACGCGGGCCAGCCCGCGCCGGCGCAGCAGGCAGTTGATCAACGACGACTTGCCGACATTAGAGCGACCCACGACCGCAATCTCCACGCGTGGCTCGCACGGGAGCTGGGCAAGCGACGAGACGCTTGTCACGAACTCGGCAGAGAGAATCTTCATGGCGTCAGTATAGCATAGCCTGCCTAACAGTAGTCCTTTGCTCTTGACCTCTCACTCTCGCCATGCTAGTCATGAAAGCTCTTACGGAACGGACCGCGGGTGCAGGTGGTGGCTATCTGGGAGGATTCATGGCTCGAATTGCTGTATTACCCGGAGACGGGGTGGGACCGGAGATCGTCCGTGAGGCAGTGAAGGTCTTACGGCAGATTGGCGTTCTCTTCGACATTCCTCTGACGTTCGAAGAGGGGGTGGTCGGAGGAGAGGCTATCGACCGATGCGGAACCCCGCTCCCACCGGAGACCTGGAGCCTGTGCCGCGCCGCCGATGCGATCCTCTTCGGCGCGGTCGGCGGCCCCAAGTGGGACAGTCTGCCGGTCGATTGCCGGCCGGAGCGGGGCCTGCTCCGACTCCGCAAGGAGTTGGGGCTGTACGCGAACCTCAGACCGGTAAAGCTATTCGCCCCCCTCATCGACGCCTCGCCTCTGAAGCGCGAGATCATCGAGGGGGTTGATCTGCTCGTCCTCAGGGAACTGACCGGCGGCCTCTACTTCGGCGAGCCGAAGGGGATCGGTCCGGCCCCGGACGGCAAAGGGGAGCAAGGCATCGATACGCTGAGCTACACCACCCATGAGATCGAGCGGATCGCCAGGATCGGATTTCAGATCGCCGCGCAGCGTCGGAAGCGACTGACGTCCGTCGATAAGGTCAATGTGCTGGCTAGCTCCCAGCTCTGGCGTCGCGTGGTCGTCGAGACGGCCAGGGAGTTCCCGGATATCGAGCTGGACCACATGCTGGTAGACAACTGTTCAATGCAACTCATCCGCGATCCTCGACGCTTCGACGTCGTACTGACCGAAAATACCTTCGGAGATATCCTGAGCGACGAGGCCGCCATGCTCGTCGGCTCTATCGGCATGCTTCCATCAGCCAGCCTGGGAGATGGACCCGGCCTGTACGAACCGATCCATGGCTCCGCCCCCGACATCGCCGGCCAGGACAAGGCGAACCCTCTCGCCACTATCCTGTCCGCCGCAATGCTCCTGCGTCATACGCTCCACCACGAGCCGGCGGCAGCCGCTGTTGAAGCTGCAGTAGGCCGGGTACTCGAAGCCGGGTATCGAACACCCGATATCCGGCAACCGGGACCCACGACGCTCGTTGGTACGGCGCACATGGGCGACCTGGTCATCGAACGCATCATGAGGGATTGTGAAAAGTAGAGCTATCGCAGATGAAGAACCACTTTCAGGGTACTGCCTCATACGCAGGGGTCGCATCCATGGGCATGAAAGTGTGCGGTGAGATCATACCACTCACCGGCTCGTCATTGCGAGCGACCAACGGGAGCGCGGCAATCTCACCGTCGTTGTCCTGAAGGACTGTGAGATTGCTTCGGCTGCGCCTACTCAGAAACTGGCTGAGTTTCTGCCACCTGCGGGTCACCCACCGCCGGATGGGGTACTCGCAATGACGTGGTGGATTCAGAGCGATGACGATCGGATGCGACGGCGGATGAGATACCACACGATAAAGATGTTGATCGCGAGCACAACCGAATACGTAAGGCGGAACGACCAGACCACTTCGTACAGTTCAACGGGAATAAAGAGCCCCGTGGCGCCGATCGTCAGCCAGTCGGCCCATACCCGCCCCAGGTGAAGTCCCCAGGCCATGGTCAGCAGAAGAGTTGAGTAGAGGAGGGTCACAAACCCTATGGCAATGATCTGCTTCGAAGAGATGCCGGTGAGCCACTCGAGCAACCCTAGAAGATAATGGTTATCCGAATCGACACCCAGCGAATCCGCCAGTCCCTCCGCCAGAACGGCAATATCGCTATTGACCAGGGCAAAGACACCAAGGCCGATCAGCAGGAACAGAACTCCGCCAAGGGCCTTCAGAGCAATGATCGTCCGTAAGGCTCCATCTTTGGAGGTGGTCGGCTCTGACAGAACGCTCGAGCGGGCCTTCCACACACTCTTTCCCCTTACTTAATCTGAGCCAGCCGCTCCTTCGCCCGTCTGGACTCCTGCGACTTTGGGAACTGCTTCAGCAGACGATCGAGTACCGTTCGCCCTCTGGGCTTGTCCCCCATCTCCAGATACGCAAACCCCTGCTTGAGCAGAGCGCTCGCCGCCTTTGGGTGTTCCGGATGCTGCTTCACGAGCAGCGCAAACTCCGTGACCGCCTGGTCGTACTGCTTCTGGCTGTAATACGACTCGCCGAGCCAGTACCGGGCGTTCGGCAGGAGGCTGGAGTTGGGATAGAGCTCAATCTGACTTCGGAAGCCGCTGATCGCTAATTCGTAATCGCCTTTCGCGTAGTCGTTCAGGGCATTCCTGTACAGCTCGCCGGCGCTCTCCGTCCTGACCGCCGGCTTCGCAGTCGGAATCGGGCGTGGAGGCGACTCGGCCGTCCGGACGACGGGTGGAGGAGGCGCAACCGACTGAGTTGGAGTCGTGGTAGTCGGTGTGGACGGAACCGGAGGGGGCGCCATGATCGGGGCCACCGCTGGGGGCGGGGCCTGCATTTCAATACGAGGCGAGCCGGCAGCGCCGGCGGTCGGCTTTCCCTTGGCCGTTTTTCTGGCTTCGGCCAGGGCGAGTTGCGCGGTTGCGTTGACCTGCTCAATCGCCACGTTTGTCTGATGGGCCATTTGCTGGAGGGCTACCGTCACTTGCTGCGCGGTCTGCTCAGAGGTAGCCGTCGCCTGCCTGGCCACGGCTGCCGCCTCCTGCGCAGCGCCGGCGGCCTGGCTGACCTGCTTGTCGGACCCGTTCAGTCGCTGCCCGATCTGATCGAGCCGACGCCCAAACTCATCAACGCGCCTGTTCGCCTCCGTAATACCATGGCCCATCCCTTCGGTTTGTCCCTGAGCCAGCCGTACCCCGGTTGTCAACTCGTCCAGCTTCACGCTGAGCGCGGCCTGAGACTGAAGGAACGCCTGCCGTTCCTGTCGTTCCTGGGCTGTCTTTGCGGATTGGCTCTTGAGATCCGAGTCCAACTTCCTCAGCTTCTCTTCCAGAGTGACCAGGGCACGGTCGCTCTTTTCCAGGCGTTCCTCAGCCCTCCTCATCCGCTCCTCGACAAGCGCCCTGGTCCCTTCGCCGGTCCTGGAAACGGCTGCTACCTCACTCCTCATGACGTCTACATCCCGCTGAACCATGCGCAGGGGCAGATCCCCCTCGCACCCCATCGTCAGCGCGCTAAGGATCAGCGCAGTCACTAACGGAAGATAACGTCTCATCCCTTTTCCTTCAAAAAAAACGTTCAGCAATCAGCACCCAGCCGTCAAGGGTTTAGGCTGAAGACCGAAGGCTTTTAGGCTCAGCCCCCCTGCTCCCTTCAGTCTTCAGCCTTCAGTCTATCTACCTGCCTTGCCTCGTTATTTCGCACCGGGGACAAAATGGGCCCGTCGATTCCACTTCCAGCTCGATTCGTCGTGCCCTGAAACAAATGGGCGCTCCTTCCCAAAACTGATGGTACTGATCCGATTTGCCGCGATCCCCGCAGCCACCAGGTAATCGCGCGTGGCCCTGGCTCGCCGCTCGCCAAGCGCAAGGTTGTACTCGCTGGAACCGCGCTCGTCACAATGGCCTTCAATCGTGACCTTGGCCGCAGGGTGTTTTCTGAACCATTCGGCATTCTCATTCAACAGCTTCTTGGACTCCTCTCGAATGGCGGATTGATCGAAATCGAAGTAGACATCCTTCAGTTCTATCGCCTGCACCGCTGCCGCCGCCTCCCGTTCGACCTCCGCCTCAGCGATCTTGGCCTCCGGAACCGCGCCGGTCTCAGCAGTCGGCCTGGTGTCCGGCGGCTGGATCGCGACCTCAGTGGGGGATTTCTCCTCAGGGGCGGCGACTTTCGGCGCCGGCGGAGGCGCCGGCCTGCCGACCTCGCCCTGCTGTCCACTCGGTCTTGGAACAGTCTCGACAACATCCGGCCTCTTCGGACAACCGGTCAGAAATAACGCCATAACAGCTACTGTCATCGTAGAACCGATCCCTATTCGCTGTGTCCATCTCATCTCGTATGTCCTCCTTTTGTTTTCACCAAGGATCCCTTCTACACTGTTCCGCTAATATTCCGGTCATACCCGTACAGTATCCCGTGAAAAGAGCTGCCTGTCCTCGTCTACGGCGACCAGTCGGCGAGGTAGTTTTCCTGCCCATTCCTGGTCAGTTGACGCTGATTCGATCCGTCGGCTTTCATCATGTACAGGTGTCGAGAACCGTTCCGCGTCGAGGTAAAGAGAAGATGCCGACCGTCGGCCGACCACGACGGCTCCTCGTTATTGCGCGAGTTCGACGTCAACTGCGTCAATCCCGTACCATCGGGATTGACCAGGAAGATATCGAAGCTCCCGTGCGGTCTGCCCACAAAGGCGATTTTGTCGCCGCGTGGAGACCATCGAGGCGACACGCTGTAATCGCCGACCCCGAAGGTCAAGCGCCGGATATTGGTCCCCTCGACATCCATCAGATAGATCTGGGG
>DATMXF010000209.1:0-4175 GCA_035561835.1 Patescibacteria group bacterium | reverse complement strand
GTTGTGGGCTTTTCCGGCATCAAGATGAAGCCGCTTGTCACAAATGTGAAGCGTAAGTTCGGGATCGAATTCGAGAGGCTTATCCACCCGGCGGCGATTCTGTCGCCGACGGCCCTCTGTGACGAAGGCTGTGTTGTGGATGCGGGCGCCATGATCGGACCATACGCCAGGATCGGGAAACACGCCTTTACACACCGCGGGGCATTGGTAGGCCACGACGTCGAGATCGAGGATTACGTGGTGATTGGACCGGGTGCGACTATCTGCGGGTATTCCAGGGTAAAGCGCGGGGCGCGAATCTGCGCGGGCGCAACCGTGATCGAAGATACGACGATTGGAGAGGAGGCGGTGGTTGCCGCAGGAGCAGTCGTCATCGCAGAAGTTTCGCCGGCTGTCATGGTCGCCGGCGTCCCGGCGGAACATAAGAAGGAGTATGCTTCGTGAAAGAGACGATTGTCTTCGGCGCTCCGTATCTGGATGACGATATGATTGCCGAGGTCGTGTCGTGTCTGCGATCGGGGTGGTGGCAGGCCGGCCCGCGCGTCGAGCGTGTTGAGGCCGAGGTCAGGCGTCGCACCGGAGCGAACTATTGTGTAGCCGTCTCGTCGGCAACCGCCGGTATTCATCTGGTGCTTAAGGCGCTTAGGATCGGCGAATCGATGGATGGCGTTGATGAGGTGATCACAAGTCCGATCTGCTGGGCCTCTGTTCCTGGAGCCATCGAACTGGCAGGAGCCAGACCTATATTTACCGATGTTGATCCCTATACGGGAAACCTGGATCCGCGTGCGGTCGCCGGAGCCATCACCCGGCGTACTCGCGCGATCGTTCCCGTGCATCTTGCCGGCCGGCCGTGCGACATGGACGCGATCATGGAGATAGCCCAGCATCATGGTATTCCCGTCGTGGAGGACGCCGCGCACGCATTCGGAGCGTCGTGGAGGGGGAGAGCGATCGGAACCTTCGGGATCGCCGGCGTCTTTAGCTTCAACCGCGCAAAAAATGTTGCGGCAGCGGAAGGAGGCGCAGTCGTCACGAATGATGAGCGTCTTGCTTCGGCGGTGCGTCTTCTTGCGCATGGCGGGGTGAGCCGCAGTTCCTGGGAACGGTTCTCCTTTGTGCGCGACTACGAGGTCGTCTCCGCGGGGCTCAACTGCAAGATGCCGGACCTCGCGGCGGCCATGATTCTTCCGCAGTTGGTAAGGTTCGAGGAGCTCCAGGCTCACCGGGCGACCCTCTGGGCTCTCTACGATCGTATGCTGTGCTATCTTCCCATCTCGCTACCGGCCAAATGGGATGAGCGAACCACACACGCCATGCACCTCTACCAGGTGCGTCTCCCGGCTGCAATCGACCGCGACCGCGTGCGCGCGAGTATGTGCGAGCGTGGCGTCGGAACGGGGATTCACTACCGGCCGCTTCATCAGGAACCCCATTACAGAGTTTCTTTTCGTCCGTCTCTTTCTGGGGCGGAGGAGTTCGGCAGCACCACCCTGTCACTTCCGTTCTCCGTACGGGTTACCGAGTCCGATGTTCTGACAGTCTCTCGTGTACTCGAAGAGGCGCTCAGTTGTTGAACGGAACCGGGAAGAGCAGTCATTGCTTAATACGGCGCGCCATGCTCACGTCAAAGACAGCGAGCCTCAGCGCAAAGAAGTGTGGGGATCCCGTTCATGGAGATGGAGCCTTCGGCGGTCTCATGAATGCGTGGGTTTTTCGATGGAATCCCGCCAACAGTAGAGCGAATCGTTGTAGCCACGATGATTCCAGGAATACGGGGTTGACGATAGAGAACAGGTGGAACCGCTGCAGGCGTACGAGATTACGTAAGGTTTCGTGAGTATGCTTCGCATCAGATGGCCACACCGTATAGAGATCAGTAAGGAGCGTATGGCGTCCCCGCGATTCATCGGCAGCATCTATCCCTCGACAGAGGAACCATACTAACTGCCTGAAAGCCCCGTGTCGAAAAGCCGCTGACTCCTGCTGTAATAGCGTGTCCAGCGAACGGGCAGCGTACATCACGCCCTCTTGGTCGCGTTCGACAACGGCCTTGGCCAGCGAAAAGACGCTGAGCTCAGCATCCCGACGTCGTTCGAGGATGACTCGTTCCGCAGGGTTCGTGACCAGGGGAAGCCGGTGTTCAAGCGCATCACAGGATGCCCTTACCTTCCTCTGAAAGTATCCGAGCCCATCGGAGCTACGAAGCCTATTTTTCTGAGAGGTGGGGTGTTGGCGATAACCAACGGTAGTCGCCGAGAGTCGTGTAAGAGGTCCTTTTTCAGATAGCCGCAGCCATAAGTAGTAATCGACGGCACCCAAGTATGTGGGGTCCCAGTTTCCGACCTCCTGTAGCGCGGTTCGTCGAATAAGTAGGGCGGAAGCGGTGGGCAATCCCAGTCCCAGTTGGCCGAGAAAAGGATATCCAGTCCAGGGATCGATACGCTCGGTTGAGGCAGATGTTATGTCAAAGAGTGGCTGTCTCCCATCATGGAAGGATGAGATAGATGCTACGACTGCGGGAACATCCGGTGCTTGCGCAAAGACATTGCACAACAGCTTCAGGTGAGCCTTATGCCAGAGGTCGTCTTGATCCAAAAAGGCGACGAGCGGGGCAGTGGTGCGAGCGAGGCCGAAGTTCCGAGCGCTGGAGCTACCCTTGTCCGGGTTTTTGAGAAGTGTGACTCCAGGATAGCCCCGAACGATATTGGGCGACCCGTCGGAGGAGCCGTCATCGACGACGACGACCTCGTCGGGACGGAGATCTTGAGCCAGAACTGAGTCAAGAGTCTGGCTGATCCACGCCGCTCCGTTCCAGAGCGGGATGATGACGGCAACACTCATAAGGTGCCGGCATCCCGGTTGCCACACGTACGCATCACGATCTCAGTGTTGACGAGCGCGCCTGCAACCGTCAAAGTCCTCCGCCATTATTCGTACTTCATCAAAATTGCCTGGCCGCACCCCTGTCCCTCGTCTATCAGATGGGTGAACGCATTGTCAAGCGCATTCGGTCTTGATCCGGCCAAACGAGTCTTGACGGTGCCACACGGCGTGCTTACTATACGGATACGTACCGGATTGATCGGGGTCCATCGCACGTTCCCGCCCCCTCAGCGTAGGGGCGTGGCATCGTGACACTCCCAGAAAGGGCAGGGCAGGCGTGTGACGATAGTGGTAACGACAATAGATGGATCGGGAATCGAGGGGTCGCAGAGCGGGTTTCAACCGCGGGTTGCTATCCTCATTCTGAACTGGAACGGGATGCGCGACACGCTGCAGACGCTCGAGAGCGTGCAGCAGCTCCACTATGTCAACTACGAGGTCGTGCTGGTCGATAACGGTTCAACTGATGGCTCACGTGAGGCCATCACCACTGCCTTCCCGACAGTGCGCCTGATCGCCCCACCTGCGAATCTCGGGGTTGCAGAAGGTCGGAACCTCGGGATCGAGACGATTCTACAGCGGTCGGACATCGACTATATCCTTATCCTGGATAACGACGTGACGGTAGAGCCGAGCCTGCTGGATAAGCTGGTGGCGGCAGCGAAGGGAGATGCGACTCTCGGGATCATCGGGCCGGTTGTCTACTATCACTCTGATCCACAGCGAATCTGGAGCGCGGGGTCCCGTTTCATTTTCCGGGAAGTGATCAGCCGGTTGAGGCTGGCGAATCAACTGGTTACGCAATCACTTGCCGAGGGTATCGAGTATGTCGACGCCGTCTCTGGTTGTTGTATGCTGGTCAAGCGGCGTGTGTTCGAGACGATCGGCTGTTTCAATCCGACCTTTTTTATGGTGTGCAACGATTCGGAGTTCTGCTACCGGGCGGCGAAGGTCGGATTCAAGCGGGGGGTCGTCATGCACGCGCGTCTCTGGCACAAGGTCTCAGCCAGCACTGGAGGCGGATACACGCCAGGTCGGGCCTATTTCAGGGGTCGAAGCACCATCCTATTTCTGAAGGCGCACGGCCGACTCTGGCACTGGGCAAGCGCCCTTACCTTTGCAGCGTTGAGTCTGCCGCTCGCATATCTGCGGGAATGGCGTCGCGGAAACCAGCATGCGGTTGTTATGAAGTTCAAGGGCTATCTGGATGGATTACTGGACAGGCCGGTCGATCCACAGATCGAGCGGTATTTTCAGCGCAGTCAATCCGACCAGGTGGACGGGGCGCA
>DATMXF010000208.1:0-2452 GCA_035561835.1 Patescibacteria group bacterium | reverse complement strand
GTCCCCCGCATCGCCGGTTAAGCAACCGTCACCCTGCGCAAAGTCGCAGGGTCCAGCCGGTCAGTGGATTCTGCGACTTCGCTGCGCTCCGCGCAGAATGACGGGGTGGGGAAGGCAATGGCGAAAAATTAACCTGGCGCTTTTTTGAGGGAAAAACTGCCGCCGAAATGAACCGGCATTCCGCCGACGATTGGCACGTTACCGGAGCCGTTGGGTATCAATCGATGGGTGTCCCGTGTTGTTCTCGGCAGATCCCATCTGCCGGGGCCCTCCTTCAAAAAGCTATTTTCTATACCCGCCTCGAAGCCCGGGGCCGGGCTCGTCCAACAAACGGATCAGGTCGCGGCTGCGCGCGACCTATCCTTATTCGTTAGGTGTAATCATGGGGCGCACGGGGCATCTGTAAATATTGTTATCAGGCGATAAGGAATTAGAAATACTACAGCGACCATTCCATTCACGTTTAGGCTCAAAAACGAGAGTGCAAATAAGCTTGTTCCGAATACCGGATCTCGCCCGACTATTTCCAACGTGTCGTCTTTGTTTAGTTCAATAAGAGCCGACGAAACAAAGATGGGCTCTTCCGGAAGTCGTGTGGGTGAAATGCGGTCGTTTTATAGCCGCGGCAGCATGCACGTGAGTATCTTGAGGCGCAGATACTCCTCGTCTCGAAAGCCGTATGCGCGTCGCTGGATGACGCGGATCTTGTTGTTGAGGCCTTCGACGAAGCCGAGCGAGACCTTGTTGTCCGGATCGCAGTACGCGGCGATACCGTCCCAGTGACGCTCGATCATCTCGGCGAATTTCTCGTAGGGCTTGAGGCGCTGCCACTTGAGCGACGCGCGCCAATTGTCGAAAAAGCGCCGCGCCCAGGTTTCGCTGCGATAACTCCAGAGCTGCCCGAAGGATTCCTTGAGCAGGTAGGCGGTGTTCAGGCGCTTGTTGGCGGCGAGTAGCGTCTTGAGCGACTGGCGGCCTTCCAGCGTCAGGTTCTCGCGGTTGGATAGCAAGGTGTACTTCTGACCCTTGATGAAGCGACGATCCTTGCCGGACAGTCGTGCGTATTCGGCTTTGCGCACCTTGTCGAGCGCCTCGCCGAGATGGCGCATGACGTGGAATTTGTCGAACAGGATCGCGGCTTGCGGCGCCTGCTTCTGGGTGGCATTGCGGAACGGCTTCCACATGTCCATCAGCGCCAGCTGGATGCGCTGGCTCTTCTTCTCGCCAAGCCAGGCGTAGAACTGCGCCATGCTGGCTTCGGAACGATCTTCCCCGCCGAACCAGATCGGCCGCCTCCGATCGAGATCGCTGACGACGATGCGGTAGGTGTGGCGCTTCTTGACCGAAATCTCGTCGATGCCGATGCGCTTGGGGCCCGGCGTGCCGGCCTTGGCGAGCTGCGCCTTCATGTACTGCTTGTCCAAAGTCTTGACGCTGTCCCAGTCCATGCGCAATTCCTTGGCAACCGCCGAGATCGTCTCGTTGCGGCAGCGCCGGCCCACGTAGTAGGCAAAGCGCTTGGTGTAGAAGGGACTGTCCGACAGGAAGTCCAGCGACTCGCGCTTCACGGCCTGACAGCTTTGGCAGTAGACGCGCCGGACCTCGAACTCCAGGAAGATGCGGTACGGCCCACTCGGCAGGTCGCGTACACGCCGCGTGCGTCGGTCGTACCAGCCCGAATGCACCCGGCCACACACGCCGCAGGCCGTTTTTTTGAGCGACGAATGAGTGTGACGACTCGCGCCTGCGGGTCGCCGAAGACACCCTTGATCTCTTCCAGGGGGCGGAATCCGGCGAACCGGTATCCGTCAATAAGACGCTTCTTCTTCTTCGAGGTAGCCATCCGCGCATGATCGCAAAACTCGCGACACGCTGGACACCAAAAAACCTCGCTACCATGCGGGCTGCGGGCACTTCAGACCTCCAAATCTACCCACACGAGTTCCTGAAGACCCATAAAAAAAGACCCCTGCTTGCGGCAGGGGCTCAAACGGGGTCTCCCCCGGTAAGGACAGGTACAGGAGGCACGTCACCGGTCCCTGGTGCGTACGCCATCCCGTGCCGAAGTGGTGCTTCGGCAAATGCCAGGCAACGGAGGGTCCATCTGCCGCTGCCTGGCGGTGCGTCCCTGCACCGAATTCTGTAGACGCTTGCGTCGCCAGTTTATCCCGCTAACAGCTGTAATAGAGACCGAACTCGCAAGGATGCGTGGTCATGCGCAGTTGGGTCACTTCCTTCATCTTCAATTCGATGTAAGCGTCAATGACATCGTCATCGAACACGCCACCGACCTTAAGGAAATCCCGATCTGCATCCAGTTCGGCCAGTGCTTGATCCAGCGCGTGGCACACCGTGGGAATCAGTTTCTCTTCCTCGGGTGGCAGGTCGTAGAGATCCTTGTCCGCAGGAGCGCCGGGATGAATCTTGTTGCGGATGCCATCCAGCCCTGCCA
>DATMXF010000207.1:0-2828 GCA_035561835.1 Patescibacteria group bacterium | reverse complement strand
GACTCATAGAGGATGAAGAGGATATTGCGATTAGCGAGATTATCTTCACGGAGATTCTCCAAGGGATCAAGAACGACAGGGAATTTCAGGCGATCAAGGACTACCTTCTCGAGTTTCCGATGTATGGGCCGAAAGGTATCGAGACCTACCTTCATGCCGTCCGGATTTACAGGGACTGCAGGAAGAGGGGTAGGACGGTAAGGAGCACGGTCGATTGCATCATTGCCGCCATATGCATTGAAAACGATCTTGTCCTCCTTCACAAAGACAGCGACTTCGACCTCATTGAGACCAGTACGGAGCTTCAGGTGATTAGGGTGTAGGACAGGTCGCCATTGCGTGTGATAACGCTCCGGCATGCAGATGATCTCTCAGGGGAATTGCTGGAGGAAGCGGAGGTCGTTGGCGTGGAAGAAGCGGATGTCTTCGATGCCGTACTTGAGCATGGCGACACGCGCAGGCCCCAGGCCAAAGGCGAAGCCGGTGTAGCGCGCCGGGTCGTAGCCGACGCGCGTCAGGACATTCGGATGCACCATTCCCGCGCCTAAGATCTCCAGCCACCCGCTCATCTTGCATAGCCGGCAGCCTGCGCCCTTACAGCGGAAGCAGTCGATCGACATATCGACACCGGGTTCGACAAACGGGAAATAGTCGCACCGAAAGCGAATCTTCCGCTCGCTCCCGAAGAGGCGCCGTACGAAGGCGTAGAGCGTCCCCTTCAGATCGGCGAAGGTAATGCCCTCGTCAACCGCCAGCCCCTCGATCTGATGAAACTGACTCTCGTGGCTGGCGTCGATTGCCTCGTACCGATAACACTTGCCGGGTACTATGACGCGGATCGGTGGCTTGGTCTGTTCCATGATGCGGATCTGCATCGGCGAGGTGTGCGTCCTGAGCAGCATCGGTTTGCCGATGTGGGCGCTGGTCGGATCGATCCAGAAGGTATCCCACATCTCCCGGGCCGGGTGATCCTCCGGAATATTGAGGGCCTCAAAGTTATAGTAGTCCCACTCAACCTCAGGCCCCTCAATGACGGCGAACCCCATCTCCGCGAAGATCCGGCAGATCTCGCGGATAATCTGGGTAAGTGGATGCAAGCGGCCCACGCTCGGTCTCCGCCCCGGCAGAGTGCCGTCGATTCGGTCTGCTGCCAGCACCTCATCACTCGGAACCGATTCCAGGGCTGTCCGCCTGGACGCGATACGCTCCTCAACCGCCTGCTTGACCTGGTTGGCCAGCAGACCAATTGCCGGGCGCTCCTGCGGCGCAAGCGTGACCAATTGCCGAAGGATCGCCGTCAATCTGGCCTTACGGCCGAGGAACTGCACCCGCACCTGTTCGAGTTGGGCTGCGTCCGTGCTCTGCTCAATCTGCGTGAGCGCCGCTGCCTTCAGACCCTCCAGCTCCTGCTGTAACGCCTCCACGTCTCCCCTATAACAACAAGCCCCGACATGGGTCGGGGCATGTCTCGCCGAACAATGTCACGATTCTCAGGCCGCCAACTGCTCCCGGGCGGCCTCCGCCAGTTTCGTGAACGCCGACGGATCCTGGATGGCTAGATCGGCCAGAGACTTCCGATCCATCGCCACGCCGGCCTTCTTAAGGCCCCCCATCATGACGCTGTACGACAGCCCGGACAAGCGCGCCGCCGCATTGATCCGTATGATCCACAGACTGCGGAAGTCCCGCTTGCGAGCCTTGCGGTCGCGATAGGCGTACCGCTTCGCCCGATCGACCGCCTCCTGCGCGCTCCTGTAGGCCTTACTCCGTTTTCCAAAGTAGCCCTCGGCCTCTTTGAGGACCCTGTTCCTGCGACGTCTCGTCTTGAATCCACCTTTTGCGCGTGGCATCCTATTCCTCCAGATAAGACAGCGTTCAGCCCTCAGTGATCAGCCGAGTAACATAGCATGAGATCCGCGATACCTGCAAGCTGAATGCTGACTGCTGATCGCTACCCGTCTTATTACAGATAGGGAATCAAGCGCTCTATCCTGGCCGTATCCGCCTTGGACACCAGACCAGGCTGACGCAGATTTCGTTTTCGCTTCCTCGACTTGCCGGTCAGCAAGTGGCTCTTGGACGCTTTGTTGCGTCTGATCTTGCCGGTTCCCGTCATCTTGAACCGCTTGGCCGCCCCTTTGAGTGTCTTGATCTTCGGCACCGTCGCTCCTCCGTCAATGCTTTGGGGTAAGAATCATCACCATGTTCCGGCCTTCCTGCCTGGGGTACTGCTCCATCACAGCGATCTCCTTGAGCGCCTCTGCAAAACGGTCCAACTGCGCCTTCCCGCGCTCGATATGAACCATCTCCCGGCCTCGGAACATCACGGTCACCTTGGTCTTATTCCCCTCCTTCAAGAAGCGCTCGGCATGCCTGGACTTGAACTGAAAATCATGATCATCGGTCTTCGGCCGGAGTTTGATCTCCTTGATCTGGATAACCGTCTGCTTCTTCCTCGCCTCCCGCGTCTTCTTGTTCTGCTCGTACCGATACTTCCCATAATTCATGATCCGGCAGACAGGCGGCTTCGCATCCGGCGCCACCTCCACCAGATCGAGCGCGAGCTTCTGGGCGGTCTCGAGGGCCTCCTGAATCGGCAGGATCCCCAGTTGCGCCCCCTCCGGACTGATCACCCTCACCTCTTTGATCCGAATCCGCTCGTTCACCCGAACACTTCTACTGATGGATGTTCCCTCCTTCATGTGAAGCCGGCACGGCAGCCCTCAGAGCCGGCTTGCGTTCCTCTTGAATCGCGGCCGCGAATCGATCGATCGGCATCACGCCCATATCTCGCCCGCCGCGCCCTCGCACCGAGACAGCGCCTGAAG
>DATMXF010000206.1:0-5478 GCA_035561835.1 Patescibacteria group bacterium | reverse complement strand
GTGAAGCGGCGGCCGTCGTCGAAGCCGGCGCTGAGAAATTATCGCCCATCGCGCCGTCGTCGCCCGCACCGCCACCGGCCTGAACTGCTATCCGTTCGTGGTGAGCTTGTCGAACCTATGAACGGAACTCATTGAAATACTCCACCTTTCGATAGGCTCAGGGCGAACGGAACACCGGAAGAACCCAAGCAAAAACCCTCTCGCGAGCAAAGTCGTGAGAGGGTTAATTTTTTTATGATATTAGATAGATTGGGATTGGGCCGCTTTCTTTTTGCGTCTCACATACAGCACAGCGCCGATTCCCACGCCGGCAACCGCAGTCACTAAGATTGCCGGATTGCTCATCATGGACGGACCGCGCGCGCCCCCTCTGGGTGTCTTCAATCCGACGGTAAAAGGGAAGCTGAAGGTCGAATCGTGCGCATGATACGCCTCCTCTTCCGATGTACTGGCATGCTGCTCGCTTACCGTGCCATCGTGGGCATGGCTGACCGCCTCCGGTGCGGCGCCTCCAGCACGTAATCCCGCCACCGGCTCCTCTACCTCCAGAACAGCCTTATAGTTCCCGGCTTTTCCGAAATCCGTCTCAGCTTTCACAACACCTGAAGGATAGACCTGTTGGGGGATATACAGGACTGTTTGGGCGCCTTCACGCTCAGAGGCTTCGACGACGCGGACCGCCACAGGGGTCCTTCGAAGCGCATCGCTGATAAGATCAAACGTCAGCGTTGCCTTTCCCGTTCTTGGAATATCCCGACAGTAGGATTGAAACTCTTCCTTCATCGCATCGACGTACCGTCTCAGGTCTGCATCCTTAAGCTCTTTGAGCTGAGCAAGCTGTGAGGCCCGTTCCGCCGTCCCATGCTGATAGGCGCTGAAGTGGATGAGATACTGTCCCCTCTCCCTCGAGCAGAGGTCGTTCTCCGTGATCCCGCCCATGCCGCCGCCACCGTGAGCCCATGCCTGCGACGTTGCCATCACAGCCATCAGTGCTGCAATTCCAATCGAAACGAACTGCTTCATAAGCCTAACCTACTTCCATTTCAACAATCCACTGTTGGTCCTTTTTCATACGGTCCCGCAGCGCCGGTGTAGTGTATGCAATGGCTCCCTACACCTTCCATTCGCGCTCACAGCCCGTCGCAGCCTGTCGAAGGATAAGGTGTTTTAAGTGGGATTCGGTCTATGGACTCGACGAAGCTCCGGCCATAAACGGATTCTAAAGGAATCTGTGAGGCACTACACTAATCGTGAGGGATGTCGCCAGCAGTGTTGAAAGGTCCCACCCCGTGAGTCCTCCGTTATGCGAAACTCAAAGGGTGGGACCTTTCCAACCTCCCTGCCTATGCCTGGTTCACCAGTGTCATCAGAACGAATATCAGCATGATAAGTAACGCTAAGTTCATCCCTTGTGCGGCGAATTCCATGATCGTCTCTCTCCTTCCGCTATTTGTATTGGGTAGTCGGCCGCCATTTGCCTCCGCCGGACAGGGCCGTTGCGCCACCCTCAAAGGATGGGATCACGGGACCGCCGACCTCGACAATTTGCCGGTTCTTATCCGCATCAAAGAACTCAAGAAGTCCGCCGTACCGGCTGTCTGAGTCATAGATCAACTCAGCCAACCGCTGATACTCCCATTCCGCATCGGTAGCATCTATCGATAGGGTTACGGTCTGGCCTGGACCAATGGGACCGGCAGGCTCTACCTTGACCTTGAGCCGCGAATCCGGGAAGAGGGCCGGATCGCGGAATTGCAGATTGGCTGTAATGAATCCCCCCAACTGCTGAGGCCTGTTTGAACCGTTTGTGACCTCTATCACCATCCCAAGAGAACGTCCAGGTACGGTATAGACTGCTGTGACAGGCCTGGCCTTCACCGTGGCATGGGCATACGGCGTAAACTCTGTCGTGGGCTTCAGTTCGGGAGTATCCATCCGACCAGTCTGCAGCGGGATCGTGATGGGATAGGCGCCATTAGTGGTAACGTAGCCGATGGACACGATGAGGACCGTGGCGATCATTAAAACGAGTCCGAGCGTCCGATCGCCGGGGCTGACAAGCTCATCCTCAGGCACCACGCCCACCTGGAATAGACGCCGCGTAAACGGCCGCCTCACCCAATAAAGCAACCAGAATACTCCAATCACAGCCCACAAGACCCACCAACCGATGATCCGGCCTTGCCCGTGGACTTCCATGTCCACCGTCTGGCCATCGATGGTCGTAATATTATTTGTAAAGTTACTCCAGTCGCCATCGACGGTGACAAACTCGCCTCCACCGACCAGGGGCCCTCCACCCTCAATATTCACCATCGGGTGAACGTGATAGGTCCCGGTGACTCGGCCCATAATATTCATTCTATAATCATAGTCCCCGCCAAGTTGAGTACTGGTGGCGTTGATGACGGGCATGCCATTCATCCATGCCTCTTTCTTGAGCATTGATGGCCCCGGCACGGAGTAATGGAGAAAGATCGACTCGGGGGTGTTCACGGCCCTCGGCCATTCACTGAAGGTATGGAACTTCCCTGTGAGATCCATCGTCTCGCCGGGCTGTACTCGGGCTTTGGACCACTTTGTATCGTAAAACGTTATCGTACGCATCCGGAGGAATGGCTCCTGCGATCGTTCGCCATGGGCCCATGCCGTCCCCCCCGCGGACACGGCGATCACTCCAATTAGGATCGCCGACAACGCCGCTCGTCCTATCCTCATTGTTGTCCTCCTGCCTAGCTCATGGATAAGGGTCGACTCGTTCGTATCGCGGTACCACGTGGTAGTTCTCTCTGCAGGCTGGCTTCGACAATCCACCACGGCCCGCGTCGATAGCAGCTACGTCCGCGAGAGCCATACCGGTTTAGCGATCACCTTCCCCATCCAACACCACCAGAGGTAGACAATCCCGCTGATGAACCCGGCAAAGAACGAGGAAACCGGTGTGACGTCTCGTCCGAAGGTCCGCAGCGTCCCCCGCTCTACGATTCTGATATATTCGGGCGTAGCCGAGCGCACATACTCCATGCCCATCAGATCGGCGATCGACATGAGCGGCCCGCTTGGATGCTTGACGGCCAGGTGAAACGGGGCGAGCCAAGTCCAGTTCGCCGGATAGAACAACAGGGACCACCCCATACCGCCGAACAGTGCCGTAAACATGTAGCTTCCTGTCATCATCAGCATCACGTCCAGGAAAATCGCGCTCGGTATCATCAACCCAGGAGTAGTAAAGTTGACCGGGAACCAGGCCCAATAGTAGAAGTTAAAGACACGATTCATCCACTGACCGAAGTGAAGCGTCATCACGCAAAAGGTGGCGCCGATCGGAAGACGCATCTTCTCCCACATGAAATATTGCGTCGCCGCAGGGAAGGTGATCAACAGAATCGGTGTCAACGTGACCCACCAGCGACGATCCTTCCAGTCCAACCAGAAGTCCCAGTCTCCGACGGTCAGCATCTGATGAATGTGATACCCAGCGACCGTACCTGTGAATGCAGCTACGATGATGATAATATCGAACTTGCGCTCCAGGCTTAGAGCTTGCTGTTGTGTCAAAAGCGCCATAAGCTCTTCCCCTCCTCGAAGGAAGGGGGGCGAACCCAGCCACCCCCCTCCACTATTTGGACTTGTGGAATTTGAGTTTCGTCATGCCGACAATTTGCTCACGCCCGGTGCGTAGGGACCCACGGTTGGGGCGAACTGAGCTGCTTTGCCATCGCTTGTGATCTTGAGCAGCTCAAAGATCCGTGGACACATGGCCGCCGCCACGCCATACACCCCAAACAGACACCAGCCCAGCGTCACAAAGCCCCAATGCAGCGGCGCTACAAACAGCTCCTCCATGATCCAGAAGGTGTGGCCCCACTCGTTCAGCGCCACATTCACAAAGATCATCGCAGGGCCGCCGACCGTCAACATGAAAGGCAGGGAGTGCCCTGAAGCAAACAGGGGGATTCGAGTCCTGGCCCACATGTAGGCGTTGATCCCGATAATGATATAGATCGGGTAGCTGAGATAGAACTCGATGATGTGGCTCGGTGTAAAGTCCGTATCGCGGATAACGGTCTGGTGCCACGTCCCGTCCTGCTCGGTAAAGAAGCTGGCGCCCCAATACACCGCCCAGGCGAACGTGACGATCCACTGCCCGAGACCCCAGAACCGCCTCAGCTCCTCCTCCGGCGTAATTTTATCCAGATTCCGGTCGCGAGTCTTCCAGATGTAGCCCAACGTGAAGGTCAGCACCGCCGCCTCGATAATCAACTCGCCGATGAGCATGTTCCACCAGTAGACTCGGAAGTCCTCAGAGAAGAAGTCGAGGCCTTTCGACCACGAGAAGTACTGCTGGTAAATCCGAATCATAACGTAGAAGATGCTGATAGCTATCTGGCATTTAAAGAAGGTGCCCCAGCCAAACATCTTCTCGGCCGACTCGGCGCGCTTAACCACCGCGGCTTCAGTCTTGTACTGTGCCATTCGATTCTTCCTCCTTACGCTCTGATCATTTTACATAACAACGTAGACTGTAAGACTCTAAGAACCGCACATCTCCTTACTTTATCTTGGCGTGATTTTCACCTCCTTTGTCGCCACTGACGTAACAGGTTCAGGCTTAAGGTTGTTGTTGCTCCGACAAGATCGCTCTTTGGAAACCCTGTTCTAGGACGTTATTAGCATATGTCGCACTTGAAACACCTGTCAAGTCCTTTTTACCTTCCGAACCCTGTTTCAACCTTGGCCCCACTGACACCTGCATCCGGGCGCGACTAACACAACATTAAGACTTTGATACGCAAGGATGGTGCCAAACGCAATAGTAATTGGCGTTGAACCTACTTTCACCCGTGAAATCAAGAGGTTCGAATAGTAACTCAAAAGCAATGCAGTGAGTCACAACAAAATTTCTAGTTAATTTTCATTAGAACGACCCACCATACAACACCTGTCCCACGACATCAGTCTCATATTGAATCAATCTGCGTCTGTCGTTTCAGGCCAAACTGCTCCAACTTGCGATACAGCGTACTGCGGGAGATGCCGAGCTGGGCCGCGGCCTGCGAGAGGTTCCCGGCACATTGCTGGACGATCTGGCAGATGAGCTGCCGTTCGGTCTGCGCGAGCCACCCCCCGGGCTCCGGCCGCTCCGGGGAGGCCTCCCCGCGCAGGGTGCGGATCGCCTCAGGAAAGTCGTCCCAGCGGATCTCCGGCCGCGGCAGGAGCACGCCCACCTGCTGCAGCACATTGCGCAGCTCCCGGACATTGCCGGGCCAGGGATAGGGGGTGAGCGCCAGATGGCGCAACGCCTCCTCGGTAAAGCGCAGGTCCGGGCAGTGCAAGGCGGCCGCGACATCGGCCAGGAAGGAGGCCGCCAGCAGGGGGATATCCTCGCGCCGCTCCCGCAAGGGCGGCAGGTGGATCGAAATGACATTGAGCCGGTAGTACAGATCCTCCCGGAACAGCCCCTTGGCGACCTCTTTA
>DATMXF010000205.1:0-22739 GCA_035561835.1 Patescibacteria group bacterium | reverse complement strand
GCTGTGGAGCACGGGATGGCGAGACGCGACCTTCTACCTGCTCAACGCGACGATCGCCACACGCGGCCTGGAACTGCTGGTTGAGGTGGCCGGTCTGGCCGACGTGTGGCCGTATATCTCTGTTTCCGGTCTGCTGGGCGTCGGAGCCTTTGCGACCTTTGCGGCCAACGTATTCATGACCGTGCGCTCGCGATCGCTGACCGTAGCACCCGGCACAACAGAAACAGATCCGCTGGCGGATAACCTCGTCGCCGATCTGCTGACTATCCCGGGCGCTCTCGAACTGCTCGTGAGTCGCGGCTTGCGTCCGCTCCAGAACCCGGCCATGCGCGCAGCGATGGCCCCCACCGTCACGTTACGACAGGCGTGCCGAATTCACAGTATCGAACTTGAACCGTTGCTGGCCGAGCTGGGCAAGCTGGCGGCAATATCGCGTGAAGCGTAAAAGGAGGACACAACCGTTATGAGTATGGAGAAGGCGACACCACGTGAACAACTTGGACTCTCGTTGCGAGTACGCCCTGAACCGATTGTGGTACGCGACCCTTTTCTCGAGTTCCTGGGACTGGTCGCTCCCGGGGAGCCGATTGCGGTCAGCTTTGACGAGCTGGTGAAAGCGGCGGGTCATATGTGTCCGACCGTCGCCGGCGCATACCTTGTCCTGCGACACGGACTGAAAGCGTTGTACGGCGATGAGCCGGCCGTTCGCGGCAACGTCCGGGTGACGGCATACGGCGGCCCGACCGATTTCGGATATGGGCCGATCTCACAACTGGTCAACGTAGCTATCGGCGCCGCGCCTGAAACCGGTTTTGGAGGATTGGGCGCCGGACGCTTTCGCCGGCGCGATCTGTTCGTCTTTCGAACCGATGATCTGCGCCACAGCGAGTTCGATTTTGAGCGTCTCGACACCGGGCGTACCGTCCATGTCACATACGAGCCGAACGTGGTGCCGACCTCCAAAGACCTGCCGGCATCTATCGGCCCCGCGCTCTCCAATGGCGATCCCGCCTCGGTCGCTCGTTTCCGCTCCCTCTGGAACGCGCGTGTAGAAGACATCCTCGAGGCTGACGCGCGCACCGTTCGCGTACAGACGGTCGGGTAACAGAACATAGCCGTCAGCAATCAGCGGTCAGCGGTCAGCCTTAGATAAAGCAGGGAACATATCAGAAGAGCTGATAGCTGACCGCTGACGGCTGATCGCTTGAGGTGTTGTTAAAAAAACGCCTGGAGCGTGAACGCCACATCGTTGTCACGATCCCTGTGATGATACTCGAGCCGCAGTGCCCAGTTTTGCGACAGCGTATAGCGTGACCCGATGAACCACCGAATATCGTCGGACTTCTCACCCAACGCATACTTCAGATAGGTCCCCGTAGCTAACAGCTTCCAATACGTGGTGAGATCGGCCGCCATCCCGACCGTTCCGCCGCCGCCGACACGATGCCGCTCTTCGTAGGCGCGACTATAATTCCCCTCTGCTTCCACAAACGCGAACAGGACCTCCCGACCCAGTAATCGAGATTCGACGGCGCCCCCGATGCCGCCATTAATGACCCCATTGCGGCACAGTTTACAGTCGTGGTGCCTGATCGTCTGCATACCGGCATTGATCTTCCACGATGGGGCATATGAGACCGAGTCAACCGGCGAGAGGGATAAGACATTGGCGAGCATCGCCCGTTCAATCCGCGTCCGATCTGCCCGATTGTAATGGCGAGCTGTAATGGATGCGATTTCGATCTGCGCATCGGGGGTATAACCCACCTCCTGATCCAACAGATCATGATAACCCGCTCGTACCGTCACTTCTTCAAACGTATCGTTGTTTCGCCGGCCGGCCCCCACGCTGATGCGAGAGGTCTTGTGTCCCAACTCCGGCTGTTTCGCGAACGGCGCCACCATAAAATCCTCGGATGGAATCCTGAGTCGGCTGCGGGCCGTCAATAGCGCCCGGTTTCGCTCTTTCAGCTCAGACGATGGCTCGTCGGCCGTCTCGATCCGATATCGCAGGTAGTCCGACGCCAGATCCAGCAGGAACGCTTGGCGTGGCGGACCCAATCGGGCAAAAGCCGATGACGTAAGCTCGCTCAGATCCTTGGTAATCCGCTGAGCCAGTGCGCGATCGTCCGGCGACAGAGATTCGCGTTTACGCCGGATTAGGTTGCTGCGAGCGGGACGATAGGTGACGTCCGCGACCAATCCCGGCTTAGATGCAATAAGTCGGACCGTGTCGGCCGGGACGGTCCAGAAAAGAAACGCGTCCGTAAGGTGCAACGTTGGGTCTGCGTAATCGAGCAGCGTCAGAAGATGATAGGAGCAGTTTTCTTTGAAGAAAAAGTAATCGAACGAGGCATTCCCCAATTCCCAGGCATGCATCAGGAGGCGCTGCACTTGTTGATCGGTAAGATTCAGACGATATTCCCAGATATCACGATCTTCGATGTCGCGATACTCCTGCACTTTCAGGTAGTATGGGATGGTCGAGAAATATCCCTTATAGAGTCCGAAGATACCGCGAATCGGATAGGCGATACCTGCGTCCGGCGGTACGTCCGCCGCATAATTGATGGTATAGGCGAGGATCCGTGTCTGCTCGGTCTGGTCCTTCTGATCGACCCGCAGCAAGGTATGTCCGAACATTGATGCCGGATTGTTCATAAAAGCCGAAGGAAAAATCAGCGTAATAGACCGGGCTTCGAAATCCGCAAACCACCGGTCGTACCGTTCGCACGCCATCTTCGGCAAGCGCGACTCGTCGAATTGCAGTGTCTGCCTTAACCAGTGGTAGCGCGCGATAAACGCGCATTGCGCCGGCTGCCGAGACCGTCCCACCAACTCCGATGAGAAAAATTGCGCCAGCGTCGCATCCAGCTCCGCTTGAGGATCGGTCTTCCCTTTCGACGAGAGAAAAAACCCGGGATCGTCTTGTTCGCTTTCATATCCGCCGAAAAGACGGGGACGATAATGGAGGAGCAGATGCCACTCGCGGTCATCCGCAAGTTGACGTGCGCGCGCCTTGGCCTGCAGTTCGGACAGATATACATCAGCGGTGAGGGGCTCTGCGCCGGCCGGCAGAGACACGAGGCAAACGGCAGTAAAAACAATAGAACTCGATAGAACTAATATCCGAAGGAAAAAACAGAACGGGCTCTGACCGGAAGGCCAGAGCCCGTTCATAACGTTATCGAGAAGAGGCCTTGGCAAGCACCGGATGACCGGCAATGGCTTCATTGATCGCCTTCACCATGGCCACCGGAGAGGCTTCGCCCGCCTCGACCAGTGAGGTGTAGCGCTCTTGGGTCATAGCGAAAAAGGCGCCGTGTTGATCAGCCGGTATGCCCATCAAGGTCGCCAGCGAGGCGAGGTGTTCCCCCTGACCACGGGCCATCTCCTGAGAGAGATTCTCAAAGTTCAACTCGGCAAACATGATCGTCTTGCTGTCGCCCATAATCTTACCGTCATTTGTGCAGCCGGAGGTCCCTGAACTGATACCGAACGTTTGGCTGCCGAAGGTCCCGTTGGTCGTCGCCATCATGACCTGCGGGGCGATGTCCTTCTGCCTCTGGTGGTCGGACCAAGCGAGCTTGCCCAAACCGCATCCTGGTCCCGTATCGGGATTTGGCGCCGCCATCGCAAGACCTGCCTGCATTCCAAACAGCACTGCAACCGACAACATGGCTGCTTTCTTCACCATACGTCCTCCTTTTTGTGAATGTACAACGCTCCGCCGTACGTTCGATGCGACGTGCGCATTATAGCTGAAACGACTCGTGATGTTGAGACAAATTATCCGCTCCGGTGAATCGGGCGGTCCGAGAAAAAACAGCGATCAGCACTTAGCATTCAGCCGTAGGTCGGGTTAGCGCAGCGTAACCCGACAACGCTCGGCTAACCGCTCTCTCAGAATGGCATGTTTGTACACTGCGGTACGCCAGTGGCACACGCGGGACATTACTCAAAAGATCGTGAAATTCGCATCGCTCGCATCGATAATTGAGGAATCCGAGACCGCAGTGATCCTGAGCCGTCCCTGAGTGGTTCGCAATCGTGAGACGTTCCACGGCTGAGCCCCGTCGTTAGGCGTGCTGGCGATGATCGTCCTCCATGACGAGCCGGCGTCCGTTGACAGTTCAATCTTCACCTTTCCAGCAAAGCCGGCGGACCTCCAGCGTATCGTCTTCTTCTTGCCCACCTTCCATCGTTCGCCGCCGTTCGGTTCTCCGACAGTCACCCACTGAGGCACGGGCGAAAACACCGCCGCTGCTTGCCGGTTCGCGCTCATACTCAGGTCGCATGCTGGCGTGAAGCTGGAGCAGTCCCCGATCCAGTGGTCGAATGCGTATCCGCCCCCGGCAGTGGCTGCGATCCCAACCAAGGTCCCCGCCGGAAAATTCTCGACACAATCGCCCGGACACGCAACGCCCCCTGGTACGCTCACAACCACACCGTTCCCCTGTACGCTGACGTTCAGGCGCTTTGAGTCCGATCCGTCGGCACGCACCTGCCCGGAATTCGAATCGAGCATCAGCGAGGAGACATCGACCGCTTCGAAATCGCCGCCATGGACCTGCCGCAACTCGCTGACAAGCGCGTCGTCGTTCCAGCCCGGGTCCGGCACACCTGAGACGTACCAGGATGAGCCGTTGTCGGCAAGGATCATCCCGTATTTCTTGAGGGCCCGCAAGATGACCTGTGCCTGCAACGAGAAACCCGAGATATCGAAACCGGCCTTGAGGCGAAAGTGTTGGCCCATCGGAGGAAGGGCGGGATTCGTTGAACTGGACGCGTAATGCCGGGCCGGCCAGACGTACGCCCGGCGTGTTCTGGGTGCAGTGAATCTGAGGGCGTGAGTAATCTCACCGGCAGCCACTTCGTCATAGCGCGCCAGACCCGGCAGTATCGGTAGTCCGGCCGCGTCTGCCGAGGTCCAACCCTCGGGCCGCAGAGTATGTGAGTACAGGTTGTAGATCGCTCCCGAGCCGCAACTCCAACTCCCGTTCTGTTGCGGCCAAGCGTCGTAGAGTTCGTAGAGCACGCAGCTATCTCGATCAAGAACCAGCACGTGACGATCACCGTTACTGCCGCTATCTCCCTCAATGGGTGCGTTCGGCGGAATAGGATACGGTCCGGCGTCGCTTTCATCCGCGTAATAGCAGGTGACCGGCACCATCGGCTGGGTCTGGGGCACGGTCACAAAGGGGATACCGATCGGCGCGCCCTCCCAGATTCCCGAACCGAAATCCGGATGCACGCCGGCATTCCTCCCGATCATGTCGATGTAGCTGTCTGAGTTCGGGTCCAGCGGCAGGGTATCGACCGGCGTATTCCAGATGTTGTCCGCAGGGAAAATAGGGCAGCCTGCGATAGACGGTGCTCCTTGGGCGATGGCCGATCCGGACAGAACAGTTCCCGGAAAAACAATCATTGCACACAGCGACAAGACAACAGTTCTCATCATCACCTCCGTCGACTGGTTGGTCAATGACCAATGCAAATTGAATGCCACAGAATAGACGGAGTGATGTCCTTGAAATTCAAGGGTTCGTGCTCGGAGGTCAACTGACAATGGCAAAAAGTGGCAAGGCAGAGAGGAAGTGAGGACGGGTTGGGGCACCGATGAGTGAGTAGACTCACCCGGAGCGAGGGTCTAGATATCAGCAGCAGACCTCTTCACGCGCCGCAACTGGATCCGGTCAAGACCGCAGGCAGGATCTGCTCCCCCTTACTCTCAGGGGCTCAATCCGAGGTGTTCTCCTTCGTGGCTTAGTCGTGCAGTCGCCGGAGCGCGTCCGGCCGCAACAGGTACTCGCGTCCGCGCTTAGTCCAAAATCGCCGGAGCGGCCCCTTGATGGCCGCATGCTGTCGCGTGGCGCGGTCGTGGCTGTCCGCCCTCTTCGAGACGATAAAGCGAACCTGGCCGTGGGGATCGATGACGATGGTACAGCCGGCCAGCAACTCCACCAGCTCTCCGCCTCGCGTGACGGTACACGACTGCGTCACCTCGGCGACAAGATCGAATAGCACCGTTCCATCCGGCGACGTGCGGCGTGCGCATCGAATCGATTCGATGAGCGGAGGTGAGGCATAGGTCATGCCCTTGGGTAAACGCTGCCCTGGAACGATGACACCACACCGATGAGCATGGTCGCCGCTCGTGATGAACGCGCCCAGGGTCGTAGCCTGGCGGCGCAACTCGGCGGCGTCGGTCGGATGACCAGGATCGCCGTCGAAACGAAGGTCCTTGAAGGCAAGTCCAGGAACGTAGAGCGCCTCGGCCGGCGCCTGCCAGCGGACCGCATCCTCCGTCATGAACTGCACGTGATCGGGAAAGATTCGTCGCCGTCGGAACGACCGCATGAGCGCTTCCCGGTAGCCCCACTTGTCGTCTGGAACCAACTCGGAGTCGGCGGTGACAAGCGCGCGAAGGTACTCACCCATCTCGATGTCGACGGGCGGACAGTAGTCGATGGCGCGGATGCAGATGTCGAGGAACCGGCCGGCTACGTCGCAGGCTTCCTGTGCCAGCGCGCGAACCAACTCGTCGCCGAGTTGCGTCTGGCCCACTGCTCGCGGGTCGAGACCGGCAATCCTGAACAACCGTTCCCCCTTGCGCCGTACGACCGTAACAAAAGCCTCGAATACCGCCGAGACGAGCACCGAACCGAGTTGATGCGTCTCGAGATCGGGGTCGTAGCAGAGCGGGCCCTCGCCTTCGCCGGGCGGCGCGTCGGAATCAAACGGCGCGAGACCGGCCACGTCAATGGCCGATCGGAGGGCGGCGGCTCGACCCGGTGTCGAGCGCGCGTACCCGAACTCACGCGCCACATCCGCAAGCAACGATCCTCGCGCGATGACGCCGCGCGATTCGCGAATCGCCTGTTCCACGACGCCCGGATAGCTGAAGTGTAGGAACAGCGCCACCAGATCCGAAAAGCCTTCGTGAAATGCGGGTACGTCGGGATTCGTGGGCACCGCGAACGACGATCGCAGCGAGTCGAGCAGCGCGTGCGTGGTCTCGTGCGCTACCACGTCGTGCGAGAGCGCCGTGAGGACGAGCCCCTTGCTCACCACGAAACCGGCAGGCTTCGAGCCGGCCCTGAAATAGCCAAACGACACATCGCCGGCCTCGCGCGTGTAGCCGGCGTTGCGCTGACGCATACCGAACGGGCGCACGATAAGTCTGGCACGTGGTTTACCGTCGACGCCCTCAAACGCCCAAGAGATGTCCCGACCGAGGGCCCGCCGAAACGCCGCGTACGCGAGGCTGCAGACGGCATACACCATCTGCAGCGCAAATTGACCGTTGGCAGGCGACGGCGTCAGCCCACCCGACATCAACAAGAAGGGATCATCGAGATCAAGGGGCGGCGCCTCAAGGGGCTTAGGCGCATCGGTGGGATCGACCTCGAACAGTGACCCGATTGGTCCCGGCTCCAAATCCTCGTACGGCACGCCCACGGTGGCCACGCCACCGACCCTGTGGGACACAGACGGATCCAAGGTGTAGATCCTGAGCGGACGCAGGAGAGGCGCCCCGCGCGGCCGCCGGTACGGGCGTGTCAACGCCTGTCGCTCCACGCGCGAGCTGAGTTCGAACAGCGATGACGCGGGTCTCGTCTTCTTGGCCATGGAGTGGGTGACGTCGAGATCAGTTAGAGTTCGAGGACCTGCGTTAGATGCCGGATCAACTGTATAAGACGCGGCCCTGGAGTATTCCAGGTCTCACGGCGGAATTGTAGATACCACCAGGCGGGTCGGCGTGGCCTCGACAATGCGCCATGTCGTCGCCCGTTCGCGATCGGTCGCGGGTAGCTCGATCAGGATACCCTCCGACGTCGCGTGCCACCGCCCTGCCCGCGGTACAGGTCTGTCGTCGGCGCCGCCTACGAACACCCGAGCGGCACCTCCAGCCTGGAGCTCGATCCGTTCACGCGGGCGACGCGCAAGCGGGATCTGGTCGGTTTCCGGGCAATAGACTGCCCCGGCCCCGGTGTCTTGTTCGAACACGTGGATCCACCTGATGCCACAAATCACGGACGGATCCACACGTGCCTTCCTTGGTGAGAGGGTCATGGCGCAGATACCCTTCGGAGCGAGCGCTCCGTCGATTACGCGTACTCGGCCAGGGTGGGCAGCCGAGCGCCCTCGTGGAGCCTACTTCAGTCCACTTCGGCTCGTATCGAGCGCCGCTCGCATTCGCACCGCCTGCTGCGTCGTCAGCATGAACATTGCCGCGTCGTCGGTATAGTCCATGTAATTGACGAACATGTCGCCACTGGGCCCGTTGCCGCAGCTAATCGTCGGGAAGGTGGGCGTGCCGAAGTTCGGTCCGGCACAGTTCGGTGTATCAGCCACCATGTCCGAACCGCTGCAGTCCGGAGTATCGCCCCAAATGTGGCGCAGGTTGAAATAGTGTCCGACCTCGTGCGTGGCCGTGCGTCCTTTGTTGAACGGGGCTTGCGCCGTCCCCATGGTGCCGAATGCTTGAAAGTTGATGACGACACCGTCCGATGACATCGGCCCACCAGGGAACTGCGCGTAACCAAGCAGCCCGCCGCTCAGGGCGCACACCCAGATGTTCAGATGCGTCTTCGGCGTAATCGGTGCGATGCCACCGGTCGAGGCCTTCTTGACTTTATCGTCGTGCGTGAACGCGGCGACGCTGGTCTTCGTGCGCGTGACCTGGACGAGCTTAAACTGGATGCGCGAATCGGCCACGAAGCCCTTCCACGGCACCGGCACACCGGCTTTGTCCGGATTGGTGGCCCGGAAATCCCGGTTGAGTACGGCTAGTTGACTCTTGATCTGAGCGTTTGAGATATTCTGTGCATCGGTTTTGTAGACGACGTGGACGATCGTCTTGACGGTGACAATGGGGATGACCTTAACATCGAACGCCGCTTGACGCCGCCTGTCCGTAACACCTTCAAGGCGCATCTGGTTGGCGCGGAATGCCGGAAACTTCTCCAACAACATCATGTGCGCGGCCATCGCGCCGCAACTGCGACGGAGCTGAGCCTGTTTCTTCGCCATGTTCCCTCCTCGGGTGTCAGTGTGAAGCTCTCGAGCCTTCGGTCATCTCCATGCGCCGGGCGACCAAGAGCATGCGCTACCCAGCATCACCCTCCAACTCGGTCCAACTACCTCAGACGCCACGGCGAGTGGCGTCATACTCAGGCTGAACGAAGGCCGCAGTGTCATAGAGCGATCGTGTGTATCAGCCCATAGTCCGAGCGAACCTCTTCACGCGCCGCAGTCCCAGGATCCTGCTTACAGGAGGGGAGGCTATCAGCAACCGCAGAGCAAGTCAAGACGAAAACAGATGCGACAATGTATCCTAGAATAGTTTTAGCCGCGATAGGCCAGGCTGGTCGAGCGAAGAGCTGAGGGAGGAAGAGTGGAGCCTGCAGCTCTTCTCCCTCAGGCCAGGTCGGGTGGAGGGCGCAAGGCGACCGGGACCTCGATAATCGTCAGCCGGTTCTGCGTGAACGCCTTCTCAACGACCTCACCGATCTGCTCGAGTGAATCGACCCGTTCCGCATCGGCTCCAAACGACCTCGTCAAGGCGATGAAGTCCGGGTTGCAGAGCGCTTCGTCGCCAAACAGTTGGCCCGCCTTTCGCTCGGCATAGTCCACGATACCAAAGGCGTTGTTGTTGAAAAGTAAGACAACAATGGCGACCCGATATTTGACCGCGGTCGCCAGTTCCTGACAGGAGTAAAGAAACCCGCCGTCGCCGCACAGCGCCAGAACCTGACTTTCTGGCTTGGCGAGCTTGGCGCCAATGGCGGCCGGCAGCCCGAACCCGATCGTCCCGCTTCCCATTGCCCAGAGAAAGGTTCTAGGCTCGTGAACCTCAAAGTACCGACGCGCCCAGTACGTCGCCATGGTCGAATCGTTGGCCAGGATGGCGTCGCCCCTCACCACCCCCCTGATATCATCGAGCAGCTTTACTTCAGCAGGATATGTCGCTCTCACACTTTCCAGGGTCTGCCTTTTAGCCCTGATGACCTCTGACCTGTCAAAGCCTTGCGGACGTGACGGCTGCTTTTCAAGCCTTCCGAGAATGGCCTCTAAGGTTATGCGGGCAGCGCCTACCAGCTTAACAACATCGCGCCCCTGGATACGTGGATGGGTCTTACCGAACTGTCGCTGATCGAGATCGACCCTGACCCATCGTGAAGGCAGCCGCAACGACCATTTGCCGGTTGATCGGTTGCTGAATCGTGTACCAACCACGATAGCCAGATCGGCTCTTGCAAGGAGCGACTGAACAGGCTCCTCGGTCCCCAGATTGCCAAGCGACAGGTCATGGCCCTCCGGGATTATCCCCTTACCTTTGATGCTGGTGAGCACCGGGGCGTTGAGCAATTCAGCCAATCGTTCAATCGCTTTGCCTGCGCCGGAGGCGATTGCGCCGCCTCCCGCGTAGATAACAGGCCGCCTTGCGCCTGCAATCAGCTCAACCGCTTCTTCCAGCCTCTTCTCGTCAGGCAGCTTCAGCGTGCGCACTGCCGGCCGATACGAGAAAGGGGCAACAAGCTCCTCCTTCAGAATATCCGCAGCAATCTCGAGACCGTATGGTCTCGGCCTTTCATTCTGCATCCTGGAGAAGATTTCATGCAGGCAGTGGGGAATGTCTGATGCGGTTTGTACATCATAACAGGCCTCAGTCACATTCGAAATAAGACCGTGCTGATCTTTCACCTCATGGACATCACCCCATCCTTTGTACAAATGCGCTCGATCGATCTGGCTGGAAAGGAGCAACACCGGCGAGGAGCTGCAATAGGCTTCCTGGATTCCGACCGTTGTGGCGGCAGTGCCGGCGCCTGTCCCGGCCAGCACAACCCCCACTGTGCCGGTCACCCTGGCATACGCATCGGCCATGAAGGCTGCGGACTGCTCATTGCGGACCTCAATGAATCGAATGTCTTGTCGTTTGACGGCGGTGGCTACAGGCGTGATGTGCAGGCCGCGTATCCCGAAGACGAGTTCAACTCCCTGAGCCTTCAGGCATTCGACAACCGCTTCTGCGCCGGTCATCGGGCTCCTTCGGAAGGGTGCATCGCCTGCGCGATCTGCCTGATGGCGGCATCCAGGATCACAATGGCCCGATCCACGTCCTGCGGGCTGATAATCAGGGGAGGCATAAACCGGATTGTCTGAGGCGGGATCGGGTTCACCAGCAGGCCCCGTTCGCAGCAGGCCTGAGCCATTGCCAGCGCGATCGGCTTCGTGAACTCCATCGCCAGGAGCAGGCCGCGGCCCCGAACCTCCTTCACAACATCCCACTCCTCTTGCAAGCCCAGGAGCCGCTCCCGGAAGTAGCTTCCCACCCGTACCGCGTTGCCGACCAGATCTTCCTTCATGATGAACCGTAGGACCGCACCGGCTACTGCAGCGCAGAGCGGATTGCCGCCATAGGTGGAGCCGTGATCGCCGGGTCCGAAACAGGCGGCCCGTTCGTTCGCCAGAAACGCAGCGATAGGAATCCCGCCGCCCAGCCCCTTGCCCACCGTCATGATGTCCGGCCTGATGCCGGATACCTCGTGGGCCCAGAGCGTCCCGGTTCGACCGCAGCCCGTCTGGACCTCGTCCAGAATGAGCAAAAGGCCCCGCTCGTCGCAGAGCGCTCGAACCTCCTTCAGATAGGTCTCTGGCGGGACGTTCACCCCACCCTCACCCTGGATCGGCTCCAACAGGATCGCACAGGTCCGCTCGCCGACGGCGGCCCGCAGGGCTGCGATGTCGTTGTACGGGACGTTTCTGAATCCTTCAGGGAGCGGAGTAAAGGGCGCCTGGTACTCCGGCTTCCCTGTCGCGGCCACCATCGCCAATGTCCGACCATGGAAGCTCTTCAGCGCCGAGATAACCTCATAGGCTCCATTCAGGTGCAACTTTCCATACTTCCGGGCCAGCTTGACAGCCCCCTCGTTTGCCTCTGCTCCGCCGTTGCAGAAGAAGACCTTGGCCAGGCCGCTTGTAGAGACCAGCAACTCTGCCAGCTCAATCTGCGGGATCGTATAGACATCCAGGCTTGCCAGGATGAGGCGTTCCGACTGCTCTCGCAGGGCCTCCACAATCACAGGATGGCAGTGGCCGAGGCTGCAGGCGGCCCATCCGGCAATGAAGTCAAGATATTCTTTCCCGGCATCATCCCAGACCCTCGCCCCCTCCCCGCGCACGAGCGTCACCCCGAGACGCCGGTGACCGGTATCCATGAAGTACCGCTTATCCAACTCGATCCAATGGCTCATGATTTATCCCGTTCAAGAAAGAGGGTCAGGCACTTGGGCCCGCCTCCGGCCTTAAGAAACTCCGTCGTCTCGATCTCGTAAACCTGATAGCCGACCTCGCTGAGCATCCGAACGAAGTGGGGACAGCCGGCGTTGATAATCACTGACTGTTCAATGACCAGTGCATTACAGGCCAACTGTTTAGCCTCTGCCTCCGGTACCGGAAAGAGCTCAGGGATCGTCTCTTTCAGGAGCCGTTGCGAGGCTGGACTGAACGCCTCCGGATAGTACGCTGCCCGGCCGGGCTGGAGCGGACAGAAACAGGTATCCAGATGGTAGAACCACGGATCGGTCAGCTCCAAGGAACGGACCGGCAGCCCAAAAAGCTCCGCGAGCAGGTGATGGGCCTGCAACTCCGAACGAAAGCGATACCCGGCGAACAGGTCATTCCCACAAAAGAGCGCATCCCCCTCCCCTTCAAAGAAGACGGGTTCAGGAAGACAAGTGACCCTGTAATTCCGCTCTGCAAACCACTGTGTGACATGAGGAACTTCCGCCTCGCGCTCACGGTATCGGAAACGACTGCTTACGAACAGGCTCTTCACCAGAAGTCCGGCGTTCGCAGTAAAGCAGAGGTCAGGCAGCCCCGGAACAGACGGCAGCAACTCCACCCGGACCCCTAGTGCTTCAGTGAGAAGTCGATATAAAGCCTCCCACTGCCGTATGGCGACTGTCCGGTCCGCCTGGCGCCTGAGATCCATCCATGGATTGATCTCATAGTAGATCCCATAATGGTCGGGACGACACATCAGCAGCCGGGTCATGGCGCTACACCTCGGCGCTCAGACCTTGCGCCATCCTGATCTCGCGACCATGATTGACCGTCCACGCTACCTTGTGCGTCACAAGATCCAACAGAGGCCAGGACGCCGGAACGCCCGTCCCGCTCTTCTTCAGCCCGCCGAACGGCAGGTGTACCTCGGCGCCGATGGTGGGCAGATTCCAATACCCGACGCCGAACTCGCATTCCTCCCGAAGACGACGGGCGATCCGGTAATCTTCGGTGATCACGGAGCAGGCCAGGCCATACTCCACACCGTTGTGGATGGCTACGGCCTCTTCCAGCGTTTGGAAGGGGATCAGGGCGACGTGCGGCCCAAAAACCTCCTCGTGGAGTACCCTGGCATCTTTCCGATGCGCCATTCGATAGATGAAGGGGCTGAAGAAGTAGCCGTCCCGATAGGTCCCATCCTCCAGGCGTCCGCCATCCATGAGTACCTCAGCCCCCTCCTGCTTCGCCAGCAGGTTATAGGAGCCGACCTTTTTCATTGCCGCCTCGTTGATGAGCGGGCCCATGAAGACCTGAGGATCGAGGGGATCGCCGATGACAATCCGCCGCGCCATAGCGACAAAGGCCTTTGCGAACTCCTCCATCCGACTCTCATGGATGATGAGGCGAGAGGCCGAGGTACAGCGCTGGCCTGTCGTCTTAAAGGCGCTGAGGATCGCGGCCCGGACGGCCAGATCAAGATCGGCATCCTGGCAGACGATCATCGCATTCTTCCCGCCCATCTCGCAGGCATACATCTTACGATAGTCCTTGACGCACGCCTCCTTGATCCGTGATCCCACTTCATACGAGCCGGTGAAGAGTACTACCTCGACGTCGGGGTGGATCACCATGGGCCACCCTGCATCCCCTCCCGTACCCTGAACGAGGTTCAGAACGCCTGGAGGCAGTTCAGCCCGCTCAAAACACTCAACGATCTTCTCCCCCACCAACGGGGTGTTTCCGGACGGTTTGAAGACCACCGTGTTCCCTTCGAGTAAGGCCGGGGTGATCAGCCAGATGGGAATCGCAAAGGGGAAATTCCAGGGACTGATCACCGTCACCACCCCTTTCGGCTTGCGGAACATGTAGGCGTCCTTCTCGGCAAGCTCCGAGGGAAGGGCCTGACCGGAAGGGAGCCGCGCGTGGCCGAACATATACTGCGCCATATGGATCCCTTCGACGACATCGGCTTTCGCCTCGTTATACGCCTTGCCGGCCTCCGATGCCACAAGGCGGGTAATCTCGTCGGTCTGGGCCTTGATCGCATCGACGAACCGCTCGAGATACTCCCCCCTTTTTATTCGCGACAGCGCGCGCCAGCCGGCAAAAGCCGTCTTCGCACCTGCGACCGCCTGCTCAGCGTCTTCCCGGTTCGACAAGGCCACAGTCCCGAGTACCTGACCGAACCTGGCGGGATTGCGGCTTTCGAATCTGGCTCCTCCGACCGCCTCAACCCATCTGCCACCGATATAATTCTTCCCGTCCATCGGCCTACCTCCTCAAAACGATAAGAGCAGGTCGCCTCACGGCTTCCTGCTCTTGGTATGGCATTGGGTCTCACCCCCCCAACTACTGACTAAGCCCTTACTCCGCCCACCATCCGATCACGCCCCGTCACAGTCAAGATCCGATATGCGCACTGATAATCTAGCGCGAAGGACAGGCGCAGGCAAGCTGTTTGTCATGAAGAGACAGGCGACCCCAGCCACCAGACTGCGGGTGCCGGTCTGGAGTCTCAGCTTATGACAATGTGTATTGACAGACGATCAGGATATCATGGATCGCATTCGGATCCAGGCGCTCATGCGCACCTCCACCAGTATCCCGCCAGGCAGTGAGCGTCCAGTCACCCGGCGAACCGGCTGGCGACTTCTCGGCACGCAACAACCCGTTCCACTGGGCAAGGTTTATGGGGTTGTTTGACGCAGCGGTTCCCGCTTCCAGTGACAGCTTTAACGAAGACTCGTTGTGCGTATCAGCGAACTCCGGCTTGACCTTCACAAACAACTCTATCGTGTTGATGGTGATGGTCTCATCCTGGAAGAGGAACGGGAAGCGGTCCTTCGTTAAAGCCATAGTGAGCGTCTGGGCCCCCGCGCTGCCCTCCGGCGGATTGAGGAACCGATGCCAAGCACTCGAAAACTCGTGTCGCAAGCTGAACGGGCGAGCCAATCCCCTCTGACCCTCGGAGCGCATGAACTCGTTCAACACCGTTTGCAACTCGGTGGTCGCCTGTTGCTTGAGTGGTTCGCCACTCTCCCTGGCCGTGTACCGCAGGTGCAGCACGACATCGGAGATCGTGTCATAGTCGAATTGCCTGAAATCCCTGGGCAGTTCAATGCGCCATTCGCTGATGGCACCCGCACCCTCAAAAGGCAGATAACGTTCATCGCGGAAGTTCAGCTCGAATAGGCCGCTGTCGTTTTGAGCGCCGCTGGTAACGATGGACTGGATCGCGCCCACATTGTGTCGGAATCGTGTATCCTCCAGTCCCGTGTATTGGTACCCGCCTGTAGTGCTGGTCTCCTTGCGTATTCTATTGCCGAGGAGCGTCAGCGTACAGTTGACGCTGGCGTAAGGTCCCGTTACACAGGGAATGGTCAAGCTGACCGACTTGATGCGCCGCATGTAGTGGCCGGGATAATCGAGGTCGAAGATCGCTTCGGGCAAGTTGACGAAGCATTCCCCGGTTTGTTTCAACTGCACAAGCGCTACCGGGTCGAGTTGAGCTAATGAGATGTGCTTGGTGATCTCGTACTCGCGCTTGTTCTGGTCGAGATAGGCCAGCTCCATGCGCTTGAGGTCATAGTATAGCCGCTCGCCCACCAGCAAGCCTTTCTTCAGACTGTCCCAGTAGCCGAACTGGATGAAGCTCGAATCGGACAGGCCGAGTTCGTGGCGATAGGCGCGCTCCACACGTTTGGCGACATCGTAGGCGAGTTGGTAGCTCTGGAAGTAGATGCTTGAGATCTGTCCGACCATCCAGTCATAAAGTTCCTTGTTGGTGAACTTGCTGCGCATGTACTCGTCTACATCCCTGGTGTTTTCGATTTGTTTATCGTGGTTGGCAAGGTCTTTTGTTGCAATCGCCAGGCGGATGTCAGCCGCTGCAATCTGTTTGTCAATTTGGGCTAATTCTTTATCAGCCAGATCCTTCTGATGTTGCCATTCTTCCAGTCTTCTTACATAGCCCCCCATGATAGAACTTCTTGTTCCCTCATAGGTTGCTTCGGAGGCAAACCCCTGCATTCTCCTAGCTTGCGCCTGATACCCGAGTACAATAAGGTTTCCTCCGATTGTAGCAGTCACGACAGGACTACCAGCCCAGCCGGAAATTCCAAAAGTCGCATTAGGAATCAGACTTGCCCATTGTGCGCTCTGTTCATACTCTCCTGCCCTCTCCTGCCTCCGATATGCTGTCCTTAGCTTGCTAAGATGCTCCGCTTCATAGGGGCTAAGTCCACCCGGAGCGAACTCTGTTAGTAGTTTGTCGTAATACTCAAGCCGCTTACGTGTCACTTCTAACGCTCGGTTTAAACTCTCCCATGTCTCCGTTGCCTCCTTAATCTGTTGATCTTTGATCTGCCGAACCTCGGTAAGCAACTGAATCTCATGACCAGACCTTAGCAGAGCCAAGTCTTCGGCGTCCTTCTTCTCAAGCGCAGACAATAATGCTGCCCCAAGTGTTTTCGTGTCGTTACAGAGTTCCATCGCTTTCTGCGCCATTACATTAAAACGATAGTGCGGAAGAGCGGCGTTGATGTCGTTGAGGGCGCTCGAGATATCCACCCCCATCGCTGCCGCCCGGACTAGTAGCCCTGGCTCAATCGGCGGCTCGAACAGCGGCAGTTGGCGCACGACGCCTTCGATGGTCATACAATGCCGGATCTTGAACAGACGGTCGGCGACGGTGTTCCAGTAGCCGAGCAGCTTGTCATTGGGCGGGACACAGAAGTAGAGCATCTTTCCCGATGGGGGCAGTGCTTCCTCGTCCACCTCTCTTCCATTCCCTGCGTGATCGTCGGCAGGAAGGAAGTTTTCTATTTCAACCAAAGCGTTCGAAAAAGCATCAAGACCTTCAGTCAAGAGTTGGTTGAAGGTCTTTTCCTGGTGAGTTCGCTCTGGAATAGGCACGGGCCGTTGGCCCAGAATCTCTGCTGCGAGGATGTAAAGCAATGTTGCCTCATTGATCGACTCAATGGTGTCGCGGCGGAATAACTGGTCACCCCAGGCAATCAGGTTATCAATGTATTTCATCACGACGGTTTTTTGATAAGCAGAAGTCCGCGAACGGGCGATGAGATGGGGATTAAATGGGTTGAGTTGCCATTGCCGTACCTGATCTTCCATCTCCTCTTTTTCTTTGCGTATAGCGGGATCGGAACCGTCGTATTGGAGCAGCTCCAGCAATTGCTGGATAGACCTTGATATTCCATCCTCTGTTACGTCTTCGTAAAACTTACGGAACTTCCAGTAACGCTCCGGACCGGTTTCGCCCGATGCATCGGTAGGATCGAAGATATAATGGAACCACCTCTGCGCTTCCTCAAACCGCTGGTTCTTGCTCAACCGGTCGGCTAAGAGCAGCGGCGCGTGGAAGAAGAGTTCCCAGTTGTACAAGGAATAAGCACCGCCGAACTCGACATCCACGTTGTCCTTGGGATAAGGCTCAACCACCGCGTCCTCGGGAGCGTATTCGCTCTCAAAGAACTCTCGTTCATCAAGCTGTAAAACAGGGTCTTGCATACTCCATTTAAGCAAACCATCAATCCCGTACCGGTTGAGTTGCTTGATAAAGTCGCAGACGTACGGGTGATAGAATGCTTGGAACTGATAGTATGATAATCGGCGTTCAAGACCCCAATCGCCCCACACTTCCCCAACAAGAGACGATTTGGTGACGAAGAATGTTCTGGTGTCGTCCTGGTAGAAAAACGGTGCGTCAAAGAGATTTAACCACCTTTGGTGGGTACCCACGACAGTGAACGTACCGGGGGTTCCACTAAGGATGATTATTGGCCGGAAACTCTCTATGTCCCCTGTTATACGGTTAATCACGAACTCGTTAACAGTAAACCTGACTTCCCCCATTTCGACAAATCCCATACCCGCTACCTTTGTGCTGCCAGGGCCAAAGTCCATAGGCACTACTCGAGGGGGAATAACCTTGACCATGCCGTTACAGCCAACAAATTTGAATCCTGGGGAATACTGAAAAATTTCTTCTCTGCGCGTCCTATTGTCCATGCAATAGATTTCAAGAGTAGAATTAGAGATAGTCTTAAAAGAGAAGGTGCTCTTGTCATTGGAATGATCAAAGGGCACAGCGCTGGACATTATTTTCGCTGCCCACTTCTTATTTTTGTATTCACTCCACGCCAACTGTATTTCCCAATATTTCTTCGGTGATTCTCCTTGCTGTTCTTCGGTCACGCGGTCCTGCGGCTCTTCAGCTTTCTCTGTAAATATCGGCCAAAAGAGGTACAGTCGCCGGTTCCAGACAACAGGAATCAGGTGGTGACCTTCGATATCCAGATCGACCTTTTCCCACGCTGTCCAACCGGTCGCATCAACTCGCCGGCAGTAGTAGTAGATATGGGGGTCGCCTCCTTGCGTCCGGCCGAAGACGTGGAGGATATCGGTTCCTTCCTCGACTTGGTGATACATGCCAACGATTTCCAAACGTGCGACGGCATCGAGCTTCTCAAGGTAATTCATGAATGCTGTTTCAGCGGTGTCCAGTGTTACCTCGTTCTGCAACAGTTCATTCTCCAGGTCTTTAAAAAAAGGCGACTTGTCGTCTCGCAGTTCTGACTCGATCCAGTTCTCCGGCCACAAAAACACCTTGCGGTTGGCTTCCCAGACCCTGTAGCTCTTCATCCATTTCCATTGCCTAGCCCAATCCTCTTCCGGAACTGGCGACGCGACATCCTCCACGATTTTCTCCAGATTCATCATGCAGCGCTGGATGAAAAGCTGTACCGAACCGATGGCCTGCTTGATGCGCGAGGTCATCATGCACGGGCTCATCTCGACATCGATCAGGAAATGGCTAAACAATTCATTCGCATCATAGAAGGTTTTGTCTGGAATTACATTGGGTTGGCCGGTGAGATAGGACACCAGTGCGGTACGCTTTTTCTCGCGCAGAAGGTCGCTCAAGGGCTTGGCAACGGCAAGCCACTGTGTATTGTCGTACTTTGCCTTGACGGCTTGCTTGGCGCTGATTGCGTCATCAACAATGAGATCGGGTTTTGCCCAGGAGTTGCACTGCTCCGCAGATACCCCGAGCCGCTTCATAATTACAAAACATGCGGTCAGTTGCTTCAAGGCGCACTCGTCTCTAAAGGCCTCGGGTAAAGTCAGGTTCAAACCATTTGTACTGATCAGAAACTCTAGGTTTTCAATGCTCCAGCCTGTTTTTTCACTTAATTGTTGTTGTAGCGCTTCTGTGGTGGCGGCTTCGTCTCGAGCAAGGGAGAAAATTTCAGAAAGTGTTTCCTCACCGTTTGGCAACTGATCCTTCAGTTGGAAGAGATCGACCAGCCGCTCCATGCCAATATAGAGCGTTTCCGCCGAATGGCTTTTTTCAAGCGGAAGCGATTGCAGATTCAACCATCCGACCTCTGGGCCATAAACAAATAGCCAGGAGAGTTGATCTGGCGTTACTTTAAATTTCGTGATGACCATAGAGATCTTGTGCAGTAATGTGAAGGTCTTGAATTGTTCGGGAAATGCGTCAAGGGTTAGAACATCCATGTTACTGTTGACAAAAGTATCATCAAGAAAAGCGTCCATGGACCTTTGGTTATCCTGATCGGGGTTGTCTACCCACTGTGTCAACAGTTCTTCTACGGTCTTCGCCTCCAGTTTCAATGTCTCACCCAGCTTTTGCTTGACCAGGCTTTCGCTCAAGGTCTTACGGAGATACTGAAGAAGGGGAATCAGGACATAGGTGAACCTTGCTTCTTGATCAGGGAGCGGATGGTCAACCAGATTGGCAACTGCATCGTCGACGTCGGTGAGAAATGTGGCGAAGTGAGTTCGAACGAAGTTCGCGGCGTTATCAACCTCAGTGGCATCTTGGAGCAACTGGATTGCGGCATCGACCAAGTCTATTGGCAGGACAACAGAGAGTTTGTCTCTCAAAAGATCACCCGCAGGAGTAACCCCGACGGTCATACGAAGACCGTCACGTTCCACTTCGACGGTCTCGAATGTGGTTTCAAGAGCGATCTTTTGAAGCCCAGCGCGAATCTCGTCCAAGATCAACGCAATTTGGTCTTCTGAAGGGGCGACGCCAATGGGGGTCTGATCCACGTGCCTGAGCAAATAGTCCAGTTCCGCAAGGCTGAAACCTGAGGCGCGAATCTTGCTTACCATGTCCACAAAGCGTAATGTGCCGGCGGTGTTGGCAAAAGGATTCATGCCGGTTATCGCCTTAAGCGACAGAAACTCCTTGATGGACAGCTTGAGTGCCTTCGTAAACAACACGATCCGGTAGAGATGGGAAAGGTTCTGGAGGTTCAGATTCAGATTGTCATTGTTAACCTCGCTTTCTGGGAGATGGAGAATTTGCAGCGCGACCTCGTTGCTGGTTAGCAATGAAAGGTCAGCCTCAGTTATCCCCAGGGCAGCCAATATCGCAGGGATATGCCCGCTAATATCCCCGACACTCTCCAGTTCGGTGCCCGCCTCGTTCAATACGAACGGATTCGGCTCTTGCCTCACAACCGCTTTGTTCAGAAAGAGCTGTTCGTAGAGCGAGGGAATCTTTGGCTGACCCTGAGTGGTGTAATTGGTGTAACTCGTTGTGTCAATGTTGGCCCACCAGCTAAGCATGTTGGCGAGCGGAACATTCAACTCGTCATGCAACCGTTTGATGCTTGATAGTTGTATCAGGAAGTCTTCATCCAGATCGTCTGGACTCAAGGCTGTGATGACCTTGTCCAACTCCTGCATCGTCCAACCCAGCTTGCGCCACAGACGCAGGAAGCGGTGGATTCTGGTCAATGCGTTGCTGTTGAGATTGTCGCTGAAGGTGGCTTCCTCGATGTTACAACTTGACCCAGGAAATTCGATCGTGATATTTCCGTCAGGGTTAATAAAGGTTGTGTCGAGCAACTCCAACAACTGTTTGTAACTGAGTTGAGACCTATGCAAGAACTCGGGCACATCCTCTCTCAGATCTGTAACCCAGGTATTGACGCTGAAGCCCCAATATTCTCTTACCTGGGCAGGTGTGGGATTTGGGTTGCTGATGATTTCACGGTCTGTGGTTGTAAGTCGGAGATGCTCAGTGGCGATCTCCAGATCGCTAGGACTTGGCGGGTCCCCTTGCCTCTGAAAGGTCTCCATCAACTCGAACCGCTGCACGCCCAAGTGATCGAGATAGAGTCGCGCCTCTTCGACCCATAAGTTGAGAGGCAGGTTCAATGGATACACGGCGTCTCTGAGTTTATCGTAAGCCTTGCTGTTGACATGTTCGGGATTGGCACTAAGTTCTTGTACCGTCCATGTCGTCTGGGGCGGAGCCGAGACCCTCAACTCGCCCTCTTCCAATTTGATCAGGAACCTCCACCCTTTATCCACGACATGCCAGCGCGCGCCGGACTCGACTACGACGACAGAGGCGTGGTCTGACAACTCCAGATCTTCGGCGGCAAACGCATGAGTTAGCTCTGGAGAGATTGTTCCCGCATCCAAATCGGCTGCTAGGCCGAGGGCCAGACTAAACCTTACGGGGGCAACGGCGTTCTCGAGGACTTCATTCACCAGGTCTACGTATGGCAGCGGCGTGTTAGTGTTCTCGCAGGACAGCTCTATTTCACCGATGTCGGGGCGGCGTTCAAAGAGAACATCCAGTGCTGGCATTTCTTCTGGGCTGTCTGCCGTCTTCAGGTGATTGTTCTTCAGGAAATGTAAGAGGTCGACCAGATAGGCGGCAGGACTGTATACCGAGCGGCAATGCTCACACTCGCAAAAGCTTAACGATCCAAAGAGCGACGCCCAATCTGGAAAACCATCTATCTTAGCGGGCCGCGTTGGTAACCAGGGGAAATCATAGAAACGGTTGATCACCGGGCTATGTTCCGCGAACAGAGTCGTCGTTATAGCCGTTACGTTGTTGGCTTTGTCCCAGGCCATACCCGGGTTCTTCACTGGGTTGCTGTGTCGCTTGATGAAGTTTCTTCGGCCCCTGAGCGTGATGCCGAGTGCGGAGTCGAGGCCGTCCGCCAACAAGTCGCGTATTTCATCAAATCGCGGGGTCAGCTTGAAAATCCGCTGGGCTTTCTTGAGATGGCTCTTGAGGGCGTCCTTGTTTGGCAGAGCGTTGAGCGACGGATTATCCGCAAAATACTTCTCAATGTATGTTGTCCGAAAATCAAAATCCTGATTATTGGCAAAGAAGATGTCGATATCTGTTTTCACATCTTCAGTGCCGGGAATGCCCTTTCGTTTAAACCTTGCTGCGAATACCGCTGTCGGTACGGCCTTCTCAACGGCGGCAGCCAGAGCGCGTGTATAGTTACCGATCTTTTCGGCGTCGTCCTTGCCAGGCGTGTCCGGCGGGAAACCGATCGGTTTGCCGTCTACTTTCTTTTCGATGAGTTTTTTCCAATCAGCTTCCTCCAGATCCGCCAATTCGCGCATAGACTTCAAAA
>DATMXF010000204.1:0-2075 GCA_035561835.1 Patescibacteria group bacterium | reverse complement strand
GACAACTACCGGCGCCACCCCCGCACCCTCCGCCGGGATCTGGAGGCGCTGGAGGCTTCCGGCTTCCCTCTCATGACCGAACGCGTCGACGGCCACACCCGCTGGAGACTCATGGATGGCTTCCGGCGCATCCCTGCCCTTGCGTTTTCCCCAACCGAACTCATGGCGTTGACCTTCAGCCGCGACCTGCTCAGGCCCCTGGAAGGAACCGCGATCAAAGGCGCCCTCGACTCCGCCCTGAATAAGGCTACCGCCGCCCTGCCCCCTGAGGGGCAGACCTACATCAGGCAGATGCAGGACATCTTCTCAGTCGGGCTCGGCCCGCACAAGAACTATCGGCAACACCAGGACACGATCGATCGCGTCACGCAGGCGATCGCTCACCTGCGTACCCTTCAGATTCGATACTACTCCGCGTCCCGCAACGCCACGACGCGCAGAGAGGTCGATCCCTACCGCCTCTGGTATGTGGCCGGCGCCCTCTACCTCATTGCCTACTGCCACTGGCGCCGTGAGGTGCGCCTGTTTGCCGTGGACCGGATCCGTTCCCTGATCATCACGGATCACCCCTATCAGATGCCGCTCGGCTTCGATCTGGAGGCGCATGTGCAGGATGCCCTCGTGGTCATGCGGGGGAAACCGGTCACGGTCGAGCTCCTGTTCAGCAAATCCGCCGCCCCGTGGGTGAAGGATCGGGTGTGGCACCGGAGCCAGACCCTGACGTCGCAGAAGGGCGGGCGCCTGAAGATGCTCCTCAGGGTTGCAGACACGCCTGAACTGATCGGATGGATTCTGAGCTTCGGCGGTGAGGTGCAGGTGCGTAAGCCCGCAGCCCTTGCCGAGAAGGTACGCGAGCAGGCCCGGCGGATTCTGCAATCCGCACTGCTTGAGGGACGCTCACGATCGGCGTTGCGTGGATCGAAGCAGACAGAGGCGAACGAGGTCTCGCAGAAACGCTGAGTGGGGGGAGTCACGACTTCTGCGAGAAGTGACCCCGGATGTCACAGCGGGCTGTTATGATAGTGGTTGTTGGCAGGAGCGGCCTATGCCTTCCACAGACTTGGCGTTCCGGCCTGCGGGGTTGAGACGTGTTGAGGACTGGGGCTATCTGCTGCGGTCTAGTGAATTACCCCGCAGCAAGCTGCGGGGCATCAAACCTCGGAGCAAAACAAAATCTTCGCGGCAGGCCGCGGGGAATCAACCCTGTATAGATTGAACGCTGCCTACCAAACAGTAGGAACGATACCGGAGTTGGTAATAGCCTGATCTCTCGTGATGAGGCTGGCTTTCCGTGCAAGGGCCTCAGCCACCAGAATCCGGTCATGCATCTCGGGTATTTCGGTCAGCGTCTGAAGCCGGAGGATAGTTGCCAATCGAAGAGGGACAACGCAGAAATAGCTGGCGGACCGGATTTGGCGGATAAGCTGTGGAACATCCGCCCTTATCCTTCCGCGTTCGACGACGAAAATAATCTCGGCGAGGACAATTACCGGGATGACGATTCTTGCCCAACCGGCAACCGCCTCTGTGAAGGCATGTCGAGCCAAGGGTCCCAGGCGCAGTGGGGATCCCAGGTACCAGACCAAGCTGTGGGTGTCGGCGATGTATGTCGTCAGTGTCGGGGGCCCTTGCGAGGGAGCATCCGAACTTCCTTGTCCAGGCGGTGAGTCCAGATCTGCTTGGCTGCCGTCAAATCCTTATCGCTGAGCGCGGCAAGTTCAGGGAAGGCGCCGGCCAGCGGGCCGAGGTCCTCGGTAACGGCCGTCTTCCCCCGGCGGAGAATCTGGAGCGTTACCTTCTCGTTGGGTTGCAGTTTCAGCTTGCGGGTGGGCCTTAATACCCCGTCCCGAAACACAGCAGTGACCTTGGCTGGCATTTACTTTGACCTCCTTATATCATATATCACACTGGAACGGTCTCTCGCAACGGGGAAGTCGCCATGGGAGGTGCCTGTGAACATCCCCACAGGTCGTCTTCGACGCCATCCGGCAGGAGAGTTAGGCGTGTGGCGCTGGGGTAGACAAAGAGGCGGGGACTTGGTCGGCAGCGAGAGGCGGCGGTCCACCCCAGATGAG
>DATMXF010000203.1:0-14667 GCA_035561835.1 Patescibacteria group bacterium | reverse complement strand
GGGGCCGCCTTTATAAAGGGTCGCGGAGAGCGAGTAGAAGAGCTGGCTGCGCTGACTCCGCGGTGGCTCGTCATCGCCAATCCCGGGATAGAAATCGCTACGGCTTCGGTCTACCGTCGCTTGAGATTGCCGTTGACATCTGAGAAGGCCGGGTTTACAATGCGAGGTTTGATTGACTCTGGCCAGGAGGAGGCGGCGCTGTCGCACTGTTTCAACCGGCTGGAGGATGTAGTGCTTGAGGCCTATCCGTCGGTCGCCAACCTCAAGCAGCGGCTGTTGCTGTTGGGTGCAAGCCCGGTCCTGGTCAGCGGGAGCGGGCCGACTGTATTTGGGATCATGCGAGAGGCTGAGACGGCCAAGCGGGTGGCGTTAAGTTTGGTCGAGAACGGAATTGCGGCGGTTGCCTGCCGCACACTGGACAGAAACCCCCTCTTCCTATGAGCCGATAGCTGATCGCTGAAAGCTGACAGCTATTTGGGGGGTCGGATAAGGGTAATCCGGCAGACTTTGGATCTGCACATCGAGGTTCGAGTCCTCGCCCCCCAGCCAGCAAGCGGCGGCAGGCCGCCGTCGAGCGCAGAGGGGCAGGAGGAACGATGCGGTATTCGGAGAGTGTCTGATGGCTGATCGGTTGATCCTTTTTTCTGGGAACGCTAATCGGGCCTTGTCGCAGGAGATTGCGGACTATCTCGACGTCCCCCTTGGTGACGCCGAGGTCACGCGCTTCGCTGACGACGAGATCCTGGTCCAGATTTTCGAGAATGTCAGAGGCGCGGATGTCTTCGTAATCCAGCCCACCTGCCGACCTGTCAATGAGAACCTGATGGAGCTATTGGTGGTGATCGATGCCTTAAAGCGGGCGTCGGCCAGGCGGATTACAGCCGTCATGCCGTACTACGGCTACGGGCGGCAGGATCGAAAGGTCCAGCCTCGTGTGCCTATTACCGCGAAACTGGTGGCCGACCTGCTCACAGCGGCCGGGGTGCATCGGGTCTTGACGATGGATCTTCACGCCGGACAGATTCAGGGTTTCTTTACGACCCCGGTCGATCATCTGTATGCCGCTCCGGTTCTCCTGCGGTTTTTCGAGGAGCGCCGGCTTGGGGATGCGGTGGTCGTCTCCCCGGATGCGGGCGGCGTGGAGCGAGCCCGCGCATTCGCCAAGCGCTTGGGTAGTCCGCTGGCATTCATCGATAAGCGTCGGACAGGTCCCAATGAGGCGAAGGTGATGCATATTGTCGGAGACGTCGAGGGGCGGGACGTGATCATTGTGGACGACATGATCGATACGGCGGGAACCCTTACGCAGGCGGTTCCGGCGCTCCTTGAAAAGGGAGCCAAGCGAATCTTTGCAAGCTGTACACATCCGGTTCTCTCGGGTCCGGCGATGGAGCGGATCGATCGATCAGTCCTCGAAGAGGTGATTGTCACGAATACCATCCCCCTTCCCCAGAGTAATCAGTCAAAAAAGCTGACCGTCCTCTCTGTGGCGCCGCTGCTGGGGGAGGCTATCAGCCGCATCCACAAAGAGGAATCCGTCAGTCGCCTTTTTGTCTGACGGTGGGGAGGATAGATCGGGCGCATAGATACGAGGAGGAATCTCGCCTGCGCCTCGCGAGAAGGAGAGTGCGATGGAAGAAGTGATACTGAAAGGGCAAGTTCGGACGCAGGTCGGCAAGGGGGCCGCAAAAAGGCTTCGGCGGCAGCGGCTGATTCCGGCTGTTGTGTATGGCGGCGCATCAGGGCCCACAGCAGTGACAATCAATCCCCTTGAAATGATGAAGCTCCTGGGGGCAGGAGCGGGTGAGAACGTCCTGATCTCTCTCGCCCTGGATGGAGAGAGTGAGCAATCGAGGACGGTCATCCTGAAAGCGTTACAGCGAGACCCTGTGCGAGGAGGGCCGTTGCACGCCGATTTCCTCGAGGTGTCCATGCAGCGGAAGATCAAGGTTCAGATTCCGGTGAGATTAGTGGGGGAGGCCATCGGCGTCAAGCTCAAGGGCGGCATTTTGGAACAGCATCTGCGCGAGGTCAGCGTCGAGTGCCTGCCCGGTGCAATTCCCAGCCACATCCAGGTGGATATCAGCCACCTTGATCTGGGCCACGGTATTCACGTCCGTGAGCTTACCGTAGGGGGGGACATTAAGGTGCTTGAGGACCCCGCCAGGCCTGTGGTGACGGTGCTGGTTCAGCGGGTAGCGGCGGAGGGGACTGCGGCTGTAGCCGAGGAGAAACCGACTGAGCCGGAAGTGGTTGGTAAGAAGGAGGCGAAAGAGGTCAAGGAAGGTAAGTAGGAAGGCGGATGGACCGTCTTGTGGGGTACCTTGTTGTGGATCGTAGTGGGCTTGGGCAATCCCGGTCCGGAGTATGAGGTCAGTCGCCACAATGTAGGCTTTCGGGTTGTGGACACGTTGGCTGACCGGGCCGGCGTGGCCCTCACGCGTTGCCGATACCGTTCGCTTTTCGCGAGGGGTTCCATTCACGGAGCCCAGGTTCTATTGGTCAAACCTTTGACCTTCATGAACGAAAGCGGCTTCAGTGTCTCCAGATGGCAACAGGCGTTACGCCTTGATCCTGGTCGGATTATTGTGGTCCATGACGACCTGGATCTGCCTCCCTCTCAGTTACGAATCAGGGTGAGCGGCGGTCACGGGGGGCACAGGGGTATCCGTTCCGTCATAGAGGCGATAGGCAGCGCTGACTTTCTGCGAGTGAAGGTGGGGATCGGACGGCCTCAAGATGGGCAGGATGCGGTCACACACGTGCTGGGGCCTTTTGAGGAACGTGTTGGCGGCGTGATGGAGGCGGCGGTACAACGGGCTGCCGATGCTGTGGAGGCGGTGCTGCAGGAAGGTCTTGAGACAGCGATGAACCGGTACAATGTCCGAGGTGCCCGTCAGACTCGCATGGCGTAATCTGGAGGAGGTGAAGAGAGTGAGTCACTATGAGGTCATTATCATTTTGGACCCGGCCCTCACGGAGGAGGGTATTGATACGGAGATCGGCGGAGTTCGCGAGGTTGCTGCCAAGAAGGGCGGACAGGTGCTGGAGATCCAGAAGTGGGGAAAGAAGCGACTGGCCTACGAGGTAAAAAAGCGACGGGAAGGTCAGTATATTCTGATGAAGGTGGCCGGCCCTGGCGGAGTTGTGGCCGATCTCGATCGGCATTTTCGGATCACTGAGGTCATCCTGAAAGGGGCGGTTGTCAGGGCTGAGGAGCCCAGGAGAGGACGATTTAAGGCGAAGTCGCACGCCACACTCGAGGGTAGTACCGTCACCACTACCCAGGAGATGGAAGATGGTGAGTTTCAATAAGGTGATTTTGCTGGGAAACCTGACACGAGACCCGGAACTTCGGCATACACCGGCCGGTATGACCGTGTGTAACTTTGATCTTGCGGTCAATCGGTCTTTTACGACGAAAGGCGGTGACCGGCGAGAAGAGGTCTGTTTCATTACGGTTGTTGTGTGGGATAAGCAAGCGCAGACCTGTGCCGAGTTTCTGAGCAAAGGGCGTCAGGCGCTGGTCGAGGGTCGGCTCCAACAACGATCATGGGAAACGCCGGACGGCCAGAAGCGAAGCAAATATGAGGTTGTTGCAGAGCGGGTGCAATTTGTCGGTGGACGAAAGGATGCGGCAGGCTCCGAGGAGGAGCCGCCTCGATCCGGCGAGGAGGAGGTGCCGTTCTGAAACCCGTGGTGAGCCCTGTCGAACCACGCGATGACGTTCAGGGGGGTGATGACGAATGCTGAAAAAGCGACGAAGTTTTCGGCGGCAGAAGGTGTGTAAGTGGTGTGTCGATAAGGTTGAGACGGTCGATTTCAAGGACGCGAAGCGGCTCAGAAACTTTATTACTGATCGAGGAAAGATTATTCCGCGGCGAATTTCCGGGAACTGCGCCGGCCATCAGCGGCAGTTGGGCGGAGCCATCAAGAGGGCTCGCAGTATCGCATTGCTTCCCTTTGCCGCCGATCTGCTCTGAGCGGGAGGACTCGGCAGATCGTTGCGGTGGGGTTGACGAAACACGTTCGATGAAAGAGGGATCGGTCGGGAGGTTTGTGCAAGGCGCCGCCCTTTGTCTCGCGTCTCTCATGCTCGCGCTGGTCGGCGGGATGATCCCGGTCGCCGGGAGCTTTTTCAGCCTGCTGACGCCCCTGCCGCTTATTCTCCTGTCCTTGAGAGGTGGCCGATCTGTTGCCCTGCTCGGAGTATGTGCTGTAGGGATCGGTGTCGCCGGCCTCTTGGGTCCCGGACATGCCTGGTTCTTCTATATTCAGTTCGGCCTGCCTGCGATGGTGCTGGCGGAGGCTATCCGCCGCCAGTGGGCCCCTGAGATATCGGTCGCCGTAGGAAGTCTGACCGTCGTTGCGGGCGCTCTGGTCGGGCTTTTCATCCTGGCGTGGGGCGCAGGCGGATCGATATTGGATTTCCTGACGCATCGACTCGACATCGCCGTACGAGACGCGATGGAGATGTACGCCAAGATGGGCGTGTCTCCGGATGAGGTTGGCCTGCTGGTGGGATCGGGCGAGGAGATGCGAAGGCTTCTACTCACAACATCGCCCGGCCTCTTCATGGCGGCGGCGCTGCTCAGCACCTCAGCCAACTTCTTCCTGGCAAAGAGGGGATCGGCCCCTGTCACCGTATCCGGAGGGCTGACTCCGGTATTTACCTGGAGGGTCCCGGACTGGTTGGTGTGGGTGTTCATTGGATCTGCCGCCCTACTGCTGAGTGGCCTGCCGATTGCGAGAGAGATCGGTTTCAACGGGTTACTCGTCATGATGGCGGTCTATTTTCTGCAGGGTCTGGCGATTGCCACGTTCTGGATTCGCCGGCTGAGACTGTCGCCGTTCGTCGGGTTTGTGGGTGTTGCGCTGTTGTTTCTTCAGCCCCTGCTGTTGCTCCTCGTCACGTTGGTCGGGCTGTTCGATATCTGGGTCGTTTTTCGCCGGCATTCGCTTCCGACACCTCCTGACGCATAGCGCGAGACAGGTGAGGTAGTACGGAGGAGGTCACGCACTGATGAAAATCGTTCTGTTGGAACAAGTGGAAAAGGTGGGTTCTGCTGGTGATCAGGTTGAAGTGGCGGATGGCTACGCGCGGAATTTTCTGATCCCGACGCGCAAGGCGGTTGTGGCGACATCCGCCAACATTAAGTCGCTGGATCATCTGATTCGACGGAATACGGAGCGCGAGGAAAGGGTTCGTCGTACGGCGGAGATGACGGCCGGCCGGATCGCAGAGCTGCACTGCACGATCGCGCGCCGGGCCGGCGAGCAGGATCGACTCTTCGGCGCCGTGACCAACCAGGATATCTGTGTCGCCCTGGCTGCCCAGGGACTGGAGATGGATCGGCGAAAGATTCTTCTGCAGGATCCGATCAAGGCGCTCGGCAGCTTCAGTATTCCCATCCGTTTGCACCCTGAGGTCGTTGCCGAACTTCGGCTTACCGTCGAGCGCGAAGAGGGCTAAGTCGGTGAGGCAACGAATCATGCCGGAGTCAACCGTTGATCGGCGTGAGCCGGCCGGAGAGCGCGTTCCGCCGCAGAATCTGGAGGCCGAGATGTCGGTCCTCGGGGCGGTTCTGCAGAGCAACGAGGCGTTCATGAAGTGCCTCGAGTTGTTGCGGCCGGAGCAGTTTTACCGGGACGCGCACCGCAAGATCTTCGCCGCCGCGACCGGACTGTTCGGACGGGGCGAGCCGGTCGATCTCATCACGATCACCAATGAGCTTCGCCGCCGCGGCGAACTCGACGAGGTGGGCTCCTCGGCATTCCTCGCCTCACTGGTGGATGCCGTCCCCACGGGAGCGAACGTCTCCTACCATGCACGAATCGTTCGAGACAAGGCGCTGCTGCGCCAGTTGATCGCCGTGGCCACCGATATCGTCGGGCTCGGCTTTGCCGACCAGGAGGAAGCGGACCAGGTCCTTGAACAGGCCGAGCAACAGATCTTTGAGTTATCGGAAGATCGGATACGTCGCGCCTTCCTACCGTTGAAGTTGATTTTGAAGGATACCTTCGAACAGGTAGAGAAGTTGTTTGACCGCAGGACGCAGGTCACCGGGGTGCCTACGGGGTTCGAGGATCTCGATATGAAAACGGCCGGCCTCCAGCCGTCGGAGCTTGTCATCATCGCCGGCCGTCCCTCCATGGGTAAGACGAGTTTTGCTCTGAACATTGCGAGAAATGCTGCAATCGGGGAACAGATACCGGTCGGCATCTTCAGCCTGGAGATGTCGAAGGAGCAGGTGGTCCAGCGGTTGCTCTCCTCTGAGGCCGAGGTCGACTCCAACAGGATCAGAACAGGGTGGCTGCGTGAGAGCGATTGGCCGAAGCTGACCAACGCGGCCGGCCATCTCTCAGAGGCGCCCATCTTCATTGATGACTCGGCCGCACTTTCGGTCATCGAACTGCGGGCGAAGGCGCGGAGGCTGAAAGCCGAGCAGAACATCGGGATGGTGGTGATCGACTACCTGCAGCTTATCTCAGGCCGTTCCCGGTCCGAGAATCGCCAGCAGGAGGTGTCGGAGATCTGCCGGTCCCTGAAGGCGATGGCGAAGGAGTTAAAGGTTCCGGTTGTCGCGCTGTCGCAACTTGCGCGGCGAACCGAGGAGCGAGAACGACCGCAGTTGTCGGACCTTCGGGAGTCAGGCGCCATAGAGCAGGACTCGGATGTCGTGATGTTTCTGTACCGGCCCGGGTACTATCAGGCCAGGAAGGCCGGGGCGCCGGATCCGGAGCGGGACACGAAGACCGAGATCATCATTGCCAAGCAACGGAACGGCCCGACCGGGACCGTGGAGTTGGCCTTCCTCAGAGAATACGTCAAGTTCGGCTCACTCGACCTTGTCCATCAAGAGCCGGATGAGGCGGAGGAGATGTGACGGGCCGTCGTCCAACGTTCAACGTTGAGCATTGAACGTTGAACGGTTCGGCATGCCTACTGCGGGTAGAGAGGAGCGATGGCTAAAAGCCTGAGCCGTTACCTCTGCCAGAGCTGCGGCTATCAGACCGTCCGCTGGATGGGTCGCTGCCCGGATTGCGGAGAGTGGGCAAGCCTGTTAGAGGAGCGCGCCACGAACGAGCGCGATCGCAGCCGTCGTGTCGTGACGTCCTCGGCGTCGCGCTGTGCGACGCCGATCACCGCCGTCGATAGCGGCGCACTCAACCGGGTGAGCACCGGCTTGGCGGAGCTGGATCGGGTGCTGGGGGGCGGGATCGTCTCCGGCTCGTTTGTGCTCTTGAGCGGTGATCCGGGCATCGGCAAGTCAACCCTGCTCCTTCAGGCGTCAATGCAGATCGCGCAGAAGGATGGGGTAGTGCTGTATGTCTCCGGCGAGGAATCGCTTCAGCAGACTCGATCCAGGGCAAGCAGACTGGGTCCGCTTTCCGATCGTCTCCTCCTGCTCGCCGAGACCTCCCTCCAGGTGATTCTTGAACAGGCCGACCGGATTCGGCCAACCATCCTGGTGATCGATTCTATTCAAACCATTACTTCGGACGATCTGGAGTCCCCCCCTGGCAGTTTCAGCCAGGTCCGCGAAGCGGCCGTTCGCCTGATGGCGCTTGCGAAGGAGAGGGGGATCAGCACCGTGATCATCGGCCATATCACCAAGGAAGGGGCCATCGCAGGCCCGAAGGCGATGGAACATCTGGTCGACGCCGTCGTATTCATGGAAGGGGAGGGGCATCAGATTCATCGTCTGCTCCGAACTGTAAAGAATCGTTTTGGCCCTACTCCTGAGGTCGGTGTATTCGAGATGACGGCGTCCGGCCTGCAGGAACTCGCAAATCCGTCGGAGGTGTTTCTCGCTCAGCGCCCATCTGGGGCGCCGGGCTCGGTTGTTATTCCGACTCTGGAGGGAAGCCGGCCGTTGCTTGTGGAACTACAAGCGTTGGTGGCTGCGCCAAGCGCCCCAATCTCCAGACGGGTGTTCAATGGAGTGGAGAGTAACCGAGGTATTCTGCTGCTGGCTGTACTGGAAAAGCGGCTCGGCCTGCCGCTCAGTGCGTGCGATGTGTACGTCAACGTTGTGGGGGGTATCAGGGTAGGGGAGACCGCTGCCGATCTCGGTATAGCCGTCGCAGTTCTCTCAAGCGCTCAAAACCTTCCGCTCGATCCCGGACTGTGCGTGTTCGGCGAAATCGGTCTGGCAGGTGAGATACGAGCAGTGCCGATGGCGGAGCGACGGCTTGAGGAGGCCGCCCGCCTGGGGTTATCCTGTTGCCTGATGCCTCGGCACAACCTGGATCGTTGCCGGCCTGACTTTTCCTCGTTAAGGGTGAGCGGGCTGCGTACGCTTGAGGAGCTGACGGAGAGGCTGGAGATACGGCAGGCGGTAGGATCTCACGACTAGCGTATTGAGTCATATGTCCCTTTATGGTCCGTTCGCGGCGAACCCTTCGACAGGCTCAGGGTGAACGGAATGTGTAAAGAGTGTTGGATGCACGCCACTAGCTAGATTCAGGTGGTATCACTGCACATGTGAAGCGTACTGCTGTTATTGCACAGTGTTGCGCATCGCATGAGCGCGTACAATATCTGAAAGCGGCCATGAATTGCGAAAGACGATTGTTGTTTTTGAGAGAATCTTTTGACTAGTCAGAGAATCCCTGCTAAAATTTACAATCAATAATGTATCGCACAGGGACAAAAGTAGTCTACCCTACTCATGGAGTCGGGTGGATTGAGGCGATCGAAAATAAAGAGGTTGGCGGCGGACCCCAGTCTTTTTACGTGGTGCGCATCATTGGGAACGGAATGACTATTCTTGTTCCCACGAAGAACGCCCAACGAGTCGGCCTTCGGGAGGTCATTGAAGCGTCGGAGATCCCGAAGATTCTTGCTATTCTGAAGAAGAATGACCTGGAAATCAGTTCGAATTGGAACCGCAGGTTTAAGGACAACTTAGAGCGGATCAGGACAGGATCGCTCTTTGAGGTTGCGCTGGTCCTGCGAAAGTTGGTTCTGCTCCAGAAGGAGCGGAGCCTGTCGTTTGGCGAGAAGACCATGCTGGAGAATGTCCGGAGGTTGATTGTCAGCGAGATTTCGCATGCCTCCGGGATTGACCAGGAGAGAGCGAAGGCGCTCGTCGAACAGGCAGTAGGTAATTACAGATGATGATCAGAGGTGAGGTCATCGAACCGTATGAAAGGGGGTGATCGACTTGAACAACTATCGCGTTGGTCTCCCGATGATTGTTGGAGGGGCGGCCATCGGATTTTATCTGGCCTTTCAGGCCGCCGCAGGACCGTACCAATGGCTACTGGGACTGGCCGGCCTCCTGCTTGGGGCCTCGTGCGGTATTGCCGTGATGGTTCTTCAGCGCAAGTTTCATCAAGCTTCCCTGCAAGTCATTGTCAGCGGAACTATCGGATTCGTCTTGGGTCTTGGCTTGGCCGAACTCTTATTCAGCGCTATTTCAGACTTTCTGAGCTTTATTCCGCCTTATATTGCGAACACCATGCGACCCATTATCACCATCGGGTCGGCGTACCTTGGAGCCGCTATCGCGATCGAGAAGAGCCGAGGGTTCAGTATGCTGGACGTCGTTCGGCTTTTCAGGGAAAAGCCGCGGGGGAAGAGCTACAAGATTCTTGATACCTCGGTGATCATCGACGGCCGCATCGCCGACATCTGCGAGACGGGGTTTGTTGAGGGAACGCTTCTCATTCCGCAGTTTGTCTTGCGAGAGTTGCAGCAGGTTGCCGACTCATCGGATCCGTTGAAACGAAACCGCGGTCGTCGGGGACTGGATATTTTGCAGAAGATACAGAAGAGGGTCGATGTGCATGTCGAGATCAGCGATATGGACTTCCCCGATATCCGTGAGGTGGATGCGAAACTGGTCGCGCTGGCCAAGGCCGTGAATGCCAAGGTGGTCACAAACGATTTCAATCTGAATAAGGTGGCCTCGCTGCAGGGGATCGGGGTATTGAACATCAATGAGTTAACCAATGCGCTCAGACCTGTTGTCCTGCCCGGTGAGGAGATGCAGGTCTTTGTTCTTAAAGAAGGCAAGGAGTACAACCAAGGCATTGCCTACCTCGATGATGGGACGATGGTGGTCGTCGATAGCGGCCGTCGATATATCGGTCAGACTGTCGATGTGCGCGTCACCACGGTGCTGCCGACGACAGCCGGACGTATGATCTTCTCACGTCTGAAGGAAGAGGCCGAGGCCGCTTAAAGGACAGGGTTTAGGGTGGAGGGTTTAGGGAAGGATCCGGTTATCCCTTTAGACCCTAGACCCTAGACCCTCCACCCTATGATTGTTACAGCCATTGTTCCCGCCGGAGGGGCGGGAATTCGATTTGGGGGGGCAGTTAGGAAACAGTTTATCGCGCTGAATGGTCTGCCGATACTCAGCCATGCGTTGCGGGCGATTGCGGCATCCAATGCGCTCGCGGCCATTATTATTGTGGTCCCCCCGGGGGAAGAGTCAAGAGGTCAAGAGGCGCTGGAGTTGGCCGGAATTGATCTGGAAGCGGAGGTGATTCCAGGGGGACAGACACGGCAGGATTCAGTCTATAACGGTTTACAGAGGGCGAAGGCGGACACGGATCTTGTGTTGATCCACGACGGCGTTCGCCCTTTCGTTTCGCGTGAGGTTGTGCTGGCTACCATAGAAGCCGCGTGGGAAGTGGGTGCGGCGGTTGCGGCCGTGCCTGTCATCGACACGATTAAGCGGGTCGACACCGACGGCTTTGTGAAAGAGACGTTGCCGAGGGGACAGCTCTGGTCGATCCAGACCCCTCAGGTCTTCCGTTACGCGCTCCTGATGCAGGCTCATCTGGCGGTTCGGGAGCGCGGGATTGTTGCCACCGACGATGCCGCGCTTGTGGAGCGAATAGGGGGGCTGATCAAGGTTGTGAGAGGAAGTTATGAGAACCTCAAGATTACGGGTGAAGAGGATATGCCTCTCGCCGGTCTGATTCTGAAGCGACGAGTGGTTCAATGACGGTCGGTATCGGATTCGATGTGCACCCGTTAGTGACCGGTCGGCGCCTGGTCCTGGGTGGGGTGGAGATCCCATTTGAGAAAGGCCTTGACGGCCACTCGGATGCGGATGCCTTGGCCCATGCGGTGATCGATGCCATACTTGGTGCGGCATGCGCCGGCGATATCGGCTCGTGCTTCGGGACGAACGATCCTCAATATAAGGACGTGTCGAGTCTCCTGCTTCTCAGGGAGGCCTTCCGACGAGTGCAGGCGCTCGGTTACCTGGTGAGCCACATCGACGCGACGATCATTGCAGAAGCCCCAAAGCTTGCATCGTATATTGCGCAGATGCGGGCCAACCTCGCAGAAAGCATCGGAATGTCGGTCGAGGGAGTGAGCGTGAAGGCGGCGACCGCGAATCGGGTTGGCGCGCTTGGGTCGGGTGACGGCATTGCCTGCCTCGCCGTCGCATCCCTCCAGCGCCATGGAACGACGTCATAGGATAACGGGGATAGTCGTGTGGCGCTAGTCATCTATAATACCTTACACCAGAAAAAAGAGCGATTCGAACCGGCTGTGCCTGGCGAGGTTCGGATGTACGCCTGCGGCCCGACCGTATACGATCGCGCCCACATCGGTCATGCGCGCGCGGCTCTCACCTTTGATGTAGTCTGGCGCTACCTGGAGCGCCGCGGATATAAGGTCAGCTACGTGCGTAATTATACGGACGTAGACGATAAGATTATTCAACGGGCCGCAGAGTTGGGACAGTCGCGCGAATCGCTGGTAGAGGAGCAGATCGAGGCCTATCGCCGGGATATGGAGGCTCTGGGGCTCAGAACGCCGACGGAGGAGCCGCGAGCCACCCAACATATCCGCGAGATGATTGAGATCATCCGGACGTTGATGGCGAAGGGGGTTGCGTACTCCGTAGATGGCGATGTCTATTTCGAGGTCAGGCGCTCGCCCGACTATGGGAAGCTTTCTCATCGAGGTCTCGACGAGTTGCAGGCGGGGGCGAGGGTTGAGGTCGATCCGCGGAAGCGCGATCCTCTTGATTTCGCCTTGTGGAAGGCATCTCGACCGGGAGAGCCGGCATGGGAGAGCCCGTGGGGCCCAGGCAGACCGGGCTGGCATATCGAGTGCTCGGCCATGTCGATGAAATACCTCGGTGAGACCTTCGACATTCACGGCGGTGGGGCCGATCTGATCTTTCCCCATCATGAGAACGAGATTGCGCAGTCGGAGTGCGCCACCGGCAAGCCGTTTGCCCGCTACTGGATCCATAACGGATTCGTCAATATCCGCGCCGAAAAGATGTCGAAGTCGCTGGGCAATATCCTGACGATCCGAGAACTCCTCGGTCGCATCAGCCCTTGTGCGTTCAAGCTGTTCCTGCTTGGAACTCATTACAGGGCACCCGTAGATTTTTCGGAGGATGCGCTGATCAGCGCCACGGCTGCGGCGGCTCGATTCCATACCGTACTGGAGGAGGTGCAGCGTTTCCGGGACGTCCAGGGTTCGAATGCCGACCTTTCGCACATAGATCCCCTGCCGCTCTCAGATCAGATCCGTGAGGCGGAGCAAGAGTACGCAGACGCGATGGATGATGATTTCAATACACCGCGTGCGCTGGCCGCATTGTTCAATCTGACCAAAGGGGTGAACGTTGCCATGAGAGATGTCGATGGCGCACCGGAGCCATCTCTCGCGTACGCCCTCAGCATGGCGGGAGAGACGCTGCGGACGCTGGGATCGGTGTTGGGCGGCTTGTTTGAGGGTCCCCGTGAAGTCGTTGACCGGATTATCATGACCCCATCTGTCGGTACTTCGATCGGTGGATCGGCAGCCTCGGTTCTCAGGATAACAGGAGACGATTATTGTAAGGCTCGAGAGGCTGTCGAATCGGCGATGACGTCAGGCCAAGCCCCGCAGGCAGAGGCGATCCGGACGATCGTCGCATACCGGGCGCTATGCCGTGACAAGAAGGACTGGACAACCGCCGACGCCATTCGTACCTGGTTGACCAATCTTGGGGTAGTTGTGGACGATACCGGCGATGGGGTCCGCTGGCACGTCGCGGCCACTCGGGGGAAGACGCACCGGCCATGACGGAGCAGATACTTGTTGGCCCTCATGCTGTGCTGGAGGCGCTTCGAGCGAAGCGACGCCAGATCGATCGGATCTATCTGGCGAGGGAACGGTATGATTCCAGGATTGCCGAGATTGTCAAGCGCGCCAGAGAGTTGGGCGTGCCCTGTACACAGGAGAAACGGGAGCGGCTTGGCGAATTGGGTAAGGGGGCTACGCACCAGGGAGTCCTGGCCGTCGTCAGCGAGGCAGGTTACGAGGATCCTTTCGAGCTGGTTGCTCGAATCAAGACGGCCACCACGCTGCCGTTATTACTGCTGCTCGATGGGGTTCAGGATCCTCAGAACCTCGGAGCAATCATACGCACGGCGGAGGCTGCCGGAGCGGATGGGCTCTTTATCGCGAAACATCGCGCCGCGGGGATGACTCCGGCCGTCGCGAAGGCCTCTGCGGGGGCTTCAGAGCACCTGGCCGTGGCGAGGGTTGCGGGTATGCCGGCGTTTCTCGCGTGGCTGAAAGATCAGGGTATCTGGACGCTCGGGGCCGATCCAAGCGCGGTGCAGTCCCTCTACGAGATCGATTTGCGTGCTCCAATGGGCGTCGTCATCGGAGGAGAGCACCGGGGGCTGACAATGTTGGTGCGGCAGCGGTGCGATTTGCTCGCAAGAATCCCCACGCGCGGTCGCGTAGACTCTCTCAACGCTGCTGCGGCTGCTGCCGTCTGCCTCTTTGAGATCCGGCGACAACAGAGTGCCATGAAGCAGCTTCCAGCGAATGCACAAGAAACTGCGATTATTTCTAAAAAATAGCCGTAATAGAAATTATTGCTTGCTTTCTGCCTGTAAGAACATTATATTTTCCTTGCGCCTGTCGCGAATTATTAATAGTCTAAGGGTTTGCGTGCTGGCGTAGCTCAGTTGGCAGAGCAGCTGATTTGTAATCAGCCGGTCAGGGGTTCAAATCCCTTCGCCAGCTCCACAGAGAGCCGGCACGCAGGGAGATCCCGAAGGGGGATGCGGGGAGATACCCAAGCGGCCAAAGGGGGCAGACTGTAAATCTGCTGGCGTTGCCTTCGGAGGTTCGAACCCTCCTCTCCCCACCATCGGAGCGGACTGCTGCGAAGGGCACCGATCCGGCGACGAGGCGGTCCCCCTCGATGAGGTTGTGACGCGCAAGACATTACTATAGGCTTGGGCGGGAATAGCTCAGTTGGCTAGAGCGTCAGCCTTCCAAGCTGAGGGTCGCGGGTTCGAATCCCGTTTCCCGCTCCAGAGATTGTACGTATGATGGATTGGGACCTCGGCAGGCCAGCCCACGTAGCTCAGTTGGCAGAGCGCATCCTTGGTAAGGATGAGGTCACCAGTTCAATCCTGGTCGTGGGCTCCAGATAGGTATTCTTGATATCAACGTGACAGGGGCGATTGAATCCGCCATCGGCGGATGAGTGCCGGACGGGGAAAAGGAAGCCGTCCTTCAGGCTGGGAGATACTATGGCCAAGGCGAAGTTCGAGCGGACGAAAGAACACATGAATATCGGGACCATCGGGCACATCGACCACGGCAAGACCACCCTGACCGCGGCGATCACGAAGGTCCTCCACGCGGCGAATGCGAAGGTCGCCTTCGTCCCC
>DATMXF010000202.1:0-3385 GCA_035561835.1 Patescibacteria group bacterium | reverse complement strand
CAGTATGAGTACCGCATCGTCTATATCCGTTTTGTCGGCACCCATCAGGAATACGATCAAGTGGATACAACTAATGCTTGACAGGAGTATCACGATGAACATTCGACCTATCAAGACCGAGGCCGATTACCTGGCTACTCTGCAGGAAATTGAGGGGCTCTTGGACGCAGCGCCCAACAGCCCAGATGGCGACCGCCTGGAAGTGCTCACCACCCTCGTCGAAGCGTATGAGGAGCAGCACTACTCCATTCCAGCGCCGGACCCTATCCAAGCTATCCTTTATCACATGGAAAGTCGTGGCCTCACGCGTCGAGACCTGGAGCCTTACATCGGTAATCGGGCACGGGTTTCAGAAATTCTCAATCGCAAACGCTTTCTAACACTCGGGATGATACAACGGCTTCATCGTGAATTAGATATTCCGGCAGAAGTTTTGCTACAGCCGTATCGGATTCAGAAAGTCGGGGCGCGCAGGGTTGAAGAGGCCGTCAAAAGACAATTGGATATGCATTGAAAGAGGGCTAACACATTAAGCCGGCCGATCGTTTATAGCGGTGGCTGATTATTGTCGTCCCGCGCGCCGCGTACTTCGCACCCCGCACCATTCACGGTTTTTCTACGGTTACGATACGGGTGGATCCGCACCGCAGGAACTTCCCTAGCGTCAGGTCGAGCGCCATGACACGACGGAAGAGGGTGTCGAAACGGGGGGCTTCCTGCCTTCGGCGAAAGAGCAACGACGGGGGGAACAGCATGGTCAGGATGTTCATGCTCCGGACCTCAACCAGCCTGAGGCCGTGCGCCTGTAAGAGGCGTGTCAGTTCCGGCCAGGTGAAGGTCTTAAACTGCATCTCTTTCCACTCCCGCAGGTGCCCGCCCCGAGTCGTTATGGCCTGCCACAGCTCCTTCGGCAGGTAGAGCAGGTCTGGACACCACTTCGAATCGATCTCGAACGAAATAAGCCCGCGCGGGGCGCAGACCCGCACCATCTCTCGCAGCACCACATCAACCGCCGTGAAGTTGTGGCCGATGACATCGCCATAAGCAACCATAGCCTGGACGCATCCATCTTCGAACGGCAGTCTCGTGATGTCGCCGGTCACAAGGCTGACGTTGGACCGGCCATTGCACCGTTGTCGCGCCGCCTCGATCATCTGGTCCGAGATGTCGATTCCGACCACCCGCCCGGCCCGCTGCGCCAGCAGGACCGTCTGTTTCCCCGTCCCGCACCCAAGGTCCAGCGCCATCCCGTCCGGCTTTTCGCAGATGATCCGTTCGACCGTTTCTCTGTATACCTGATAGCATTCGGCGAAATAAAACTGATCCTCAATCTGGTCGTACTCCGCCAGCATGGCGTTATAAACAGCCGCCACATGGGAGCCCACATCGGACCGGTTTGTGTGAGGGGTCATAGATGGAGGGCGGTCGCCGCGCGCTAAGCCTTCGCCGCTTCCAGGGGCGGCAGGTAGGCCAGGCCATGCGCGTCGGCTACCGCGGGATGAGTGACGTGCCCGAGCGCGATATTCAATCCCAGTGACAGCTCCGGGCACTCCAGGACGGCCCGGCGCCACCCGCTGTCGGCAAGCCGGAGCGCGTAGGGAAGGGTGACGTTGGTGAGGGCAAAGGTCGAGGTCCTGGCGAAGGCGCCAGGCATGTTGGCGACACAGTAGTGCAGGATACCGTCCACGACATAGACAGGATCGCTGTGGGAGGTGGAGTGGCTGGTCTCGATGCAGCCGCCCTGGTCGACGGCTACATCGACGATAATCGACCCCGGCTTCATGAGCGTGACCATCTCTCTGGTCACCAGCTTGGGGGTTCTGGCCCCGGAGACGTAGACGGCTCCGATCACAATGTCGGCCCGCCTCACGCACTCCTCGATGCTTATCTGATTTGAAGTGAGGGTCGTCACATTCTCTGGAAGGATCTCATCGAGGTGGCGCATGCGGGTCTGGTCCACGTCCAACAGATAGACCCAGGCGCCCATTCCAGCCGCCACTTTCGCGGCGTTGGCCCCGACGGTTCCGCCGCCCAGGATCACTACGGTGGCGGGCGGGACTCCGGGCACTCCGCCGATCAACACGCCCCGCCCGCCATACGGGGTCGCCAGATAGTGCGCCCCGATATGAATGGCCATCCGTCCGGCGATCTCGCTCATCGGCTCGAGCAGCGGCTTTCGATGATCCGGTAGTTCTACGGTCTCATAGGCCACCGCCACCACCCGCCGCGCTAGGAGCCGTTTGGTCAGTTCAGGTACGGGGGCCAGATGCAGGAAGGTGAACAGCACTTGTCCTTCCCGGAGCATTTCGCACTCGGCGGCGCTGGGTTCCTTGACCTTGCAGATGAGATCGGCCTCGCCATAGATCATGTTCGGGTCGCCAATAAGCTCGGCTCCAGCCTTGACATAGGCGTCGTCCGATAGACCCGAGCCGACCCCGGCCCCTCGCTGGACCAGCACCCGGTGCCCATGCGCCCGCAACGCCTGCACGCCGGCGGGTATGATCGCTACCCGACTTTCAGCTTCTTTGATCTCTTTTGGAACCCCGATGATCATCGTTACCCCATTAGCAGACGGTGTTGCGCTCTGCAGACAGTTATTAACTGTCTCAAGATCATAACGTTACGTGATCGAAGAATCCCTCATGACCTCCCTTTGCCAAAGGAAGGATGTACCCCTCTTTGGAAAAGAGGGGCAAGGGGAGATTTTCTTCATCGATGTCAATCCAGTTGTAATACGGTAAATACATCTCGCCCTTGACGATGTCAAGGATCGATCCCGCGCACGCGATTGCGCCCTTTGTGGTCAGCTCAGGCACAGCCTTTCCAGAAGGTCGAGGTCAAGATGCTCCAGACTCCGGACCACAAGCTCGGCGCCGGTGAAGTCCTGGCCGCGTGTATACTCATTATAGACCACAACACAAGGTAACCCGGCTCCATTGGCCGCCTTGAACCCTCTCTCGGAATCCTCAATGACCAGGATCTCCGATGCATCGTATCCGAGCATCGCAGCGCACCGAGCATAGAGGGCCGAGTTCTTCTCGCCGGATTGTTGGCCGAAAATCGGGTCGAAGGCATCGAGCGCCTCAGGAATCTGCGCCCTCAGGAGCGCGAGAATCTGATCTTCGTGAGTCACCGATACGATCGCCAGTCGAATACCGCGATCGATCGCCTCGTGGATGATCCGGGCCACACCGGGAAGAAGCGGCAGCGCCTCAACGCGCTTCAGATACAACTCCTTCTTCAGCGCAAACAGCTCCGGCACAATCCGGTCGATGTCGGTCTCGGAGAGCGATGTCCGGGTCGAGATCGCCAGTCGCATCCGCCTGGCATTGCCGGGGATCTTCAGCAACTCTTTGAACTCCTCCCAGCTCCAGCGGATGTCGAA
>DATMXF010000201.1:0-28021 GCA_035561835.1 Patescibacteria group bacterium | reverse complement strand
ATCTTCACGATCCGCGGGCGGAGCGGCCAGTACTTTGATGTGATGGTAGGTCCAGGCGATCTGATCACAGTGCCTGCGGGTACCCGCCACTGGTTCGCCCTGGCCGAGGATAGGCGGATCAAGTGCATTCGCCTCTTCCAGGACCCGTCGGGTTGGGCCGCTATCTACGACGACGCCCCCGCCTCTGCTAGTCGTCCGTAACGACCAGGCGTAAGGCGAGCTGATCGCCGCAGATGCTACAAAAGGCAGGGCAAGTTAGGCTGACCGGCGCACCCAAAAGCCGAACCACTTCAAACGAGGCATTGTGGGAAAGGTCCTGCTCGTAGGCATTGGAGGGTTCCTTGGCTCGGTCGCCCGCTACCTGATCAGTGGGTACGTTCAGGATCGGATGGGCGAAATCTTCCCTTTTGGCACACTGGCGGTCAATGTGATCGGCTGCTTCGTGATCGGAGGCCTTTCCGAGCTGGCAGAAGCGCGCGCCTTCCTGTCACCGGAAACGCGCGCCTTGATTGTGATCGGGGTGCTGGGCGGGTTCACGACCTTTTCGACCTTCGGCAACGAGACGGTCAACCTGCTGCGTGACGGCGAGTGGGTGTTCGCCGCTATGAATCTGCTGACCCACGCAGTGTTGGCGATCGGGGCGGTCTGGGTCGGCCGGGCGACGGCGCATGCCATCTGGAGGTGAAGCAATGACACTCCCACAGGAAGGCCACCTGCTCCGGATCTTCGTTGGCGAAAGTGACCGCCATTCCGGGAAGCCGCTGTACGAGTGGGTCGTCCTCAAGGCGCGTGAACAAGGGCTGGCCGGGGCGACGGTGCTTCGGGGGCTGATGGGATACGGCGCCCATAGTCGACTCCATACGTTCAAGATCGAACGGCTCTCGCTCGATCTGCCGGTGGTCGTGGAGATTGTCGACAGCCGCGAGAAGATCGAGGCATTCCTGGACCTGATTGATGACGACATCACGGAGGGCCTGGCAACCATTGAGAAGGTACACGTTCGCTTATACCGAAGCCGAAAGGCCGAGTAGCGGACGCATCGAGCCGTAAACCGTTGTCGGACGCCTCGACGTGGTTGTTCGAAGAGGTGGCTGAGACTGCTGCGCCTTGCCGCAGATCGTACTGCCGACACAGCGGCTGTGCCGGGCTAACTATGCCACTCCTCTCGGCCGCAAAGCGACTGGATAAGCATGATCTCCCTGCCAGGCATCCCAACGGCTTTGATGTCGGTACACCGAAGGACTACTATACGGTGGAGGAGGCCGGACTTGCCATCGACGACGCCGAGCAGATCTACACGTTTTGCAAGCTGTCGGTTCATTGATCGGGACGGTGTGCTTCAGGAGCTTCACGAAGCAGCCGTACGCTTAAGGGGTACGCAGCCTGCCGGCGTACGTCTGGCCTGAAATGACGGCGACCTTTGATCTCCGCATGCTTCGACACATGGCCGGCGCGCGGTCGTTCGAGCGCGGCGAGGACTATTTCGCCAATGGTCAGGTCGGCTCCCTCGCGGAGCACGAGGGAACGATTACGGCAAAGGTTCAGGGCGCCCGGTCGTATCGCGTCAAGCTGTGGATCGAGGACGGTGAAGTTGGGTACTCGTGTACCTGCCCCATGGGAATCGACGGCGTTTTCTGCAAGCACTGCGTGGCGGTCGGGCTGGCGTGGCTCGACCAGGATCGACCGGACAAGACTCCAAGCAAGAAAATTTCCAAGCCGACGGTGACTATGGACGATATTCGCGAATATCTCCTCGGCCAGGATCAGAAGGCGCTCGTTGACATGATCATGGATCGGGCCATTGACGACGATCGGCTGCGCCGGCAGCTCCTTATGAAAACCGCCAAGAGTCGGCCCAAGGGCCTGGACCTTACAACGTACCGACAAGCCATCGATGCCGCGATTAACCCGGGAGAGTTCGTCGGATACGGCGATATGTACGACTACACGCGAGGGATCGAGGAGGCGATCGATTCGATTGAGGAACTTTTGAGAGAAGGACACGCGACGGCAGTCATTGATCTGGCCGAGCACGCGCTGACTGCGGTCGAGGATGCCATTGGATCGGTTGACGATTCTGATGGCTACATGGGCGGCATCCTGGAACGACTCCAGGAACTCCACCTGAAGGCGTGCAGAAAGGCCAAACCGGATCCCGAAGTTCTGGCGGAGCGCCTCTTCGAGTGGGAACTCCGCACGGACTGGGATACCTTCTATGGCGCGGCGGAGACGTACGCGGGTGTCCTCGGACAGAAAGGACTCGCCGTCTACAGGCAGCTCGCCAAGGCGGAATGGACCAAGGTGCCGATGCTTGGCCCAGGGCGCGATGATTCGGAGAAGTACGGAAAGCGATTTCGAATTACACACATCATGGAGATACTGGCCCGGCAAACCGGGGATGTCGAGGCGTTGGTTGCGATCAAGCAGAGGGATCTCTCCTCCGCCTATGCGTACCTCCAAATCGCCGAGACGTATAAGAGTGCCCGGCAGCACGACCAGGCGCTCGAGTGGGCGGAGCGCGGGGTCAAGGCCTTCCCTGAACGGACCGACTCGCGACTGCGCGAGTTCCTGGCTGAGGAGTACCATCGGCGCAAACGCCACGATGAGGCGATGATGCTTATCTGGGCGGAGTTCGTTGAATCGTCAATGCTCGAACGGTACCGAAATCTGGCGACCCATGCCGACAGGATCGGTCAGTGGAAGGCGTGGCGATCGAAGGCGCTGGAGCGTCTCCGGCAATCGATTGCCGAGGCGAAGCGCGAGACCCGGAAAGATCGGTGGGCGCGGTCCCGCCAGGTAGACCACACGGAACTTGTCCGAGTGTTCCTGTGGGAGAAAGACGTTGAGGCGGCATGGCAGGAGGCTAACCAGGGCGGCTGCTCGAATAACCTTTGGATGGAACTGGCAGCAAAGCGGGAGAAGGAACATCCTGAAGACGCTCTGCTGGTCTACCAGCGCCAGATCGAGCCTACGCTAAGCCAAAAGAATAACGAGGCGTATCGGGAGGCGATCGGCCTACTCAGGAAGATTCGCGAGCTGATGGTGCGCCTCGGACGCGAGGCCGATTTTGGGCGGTACCTCGAGTCGGTCCGCGTCGCCCACAAGCCTAAACGGAATTTCATGAAGCTGATCGAGCGAGCGACATGGTCATAATGCGCGCATTGGCATGGTACGACTCATCCGAGATCATCATGCGGTAGCAACTTTTCGCTCACACCCGATTTATCGTCCGCTACGAGCAGGATCGCCTTGCGCTTTGTGTCGAAGGCGAAGGTCAATCCATTCGCCACGCGCTGCGGCGTTGCACCGCTCCACAATGAACAACCGCTGAATCTCCTCCCACAGGCTTCTCGGATCATCGGTGCCTTCTGGATTCTCCCGTATCACGTACAGGGCAGGCAGGTCAGGCCCATGCCCGTGCATGTCTGTACGCAGACAGGCGGAATAACCATCACCGTTCACGACACAGGAAACCAGCGATTGGCGTCTTTTACCGCAGGTGAACTGACAGAGAGGTTACAGATGGGAAGAAAAAGGACAATGAGTATTATGTCCCCGGAATTCCCGGAATTCGCAGCAGCCAGCGCTCAGCCCTCCGGAAAGGCCGTGAGGAGGAATCCTCCACATCTTATGACGCAGCTATGGTATCGAATGGCCCGAATAAGGACCTATGTGTCGGGAGGGAGAGACTGACTGAGGGTAATCAGAGTCCGAGGAGAATCCGCAGCCGATCCTCAACGGCCGCCCAGGTGCTCCCGGAAATCTTTCCCCACGGCCGTGACAGCCGCTCCTTGGCTACAGAGCGAATGTCCTCGCACTTGATAAAGCTCCTGGCTTTTACGCCCCCTTCAGGGGGGTGAATTTCGACATGGAAGGGGATTCCCCTGGCGACGGTAGTCAGCGGTAGCAGCACCACCAGCCCTGCCGGCCCGTGGTTGAACGGATCTACCGATACCACCAGCCCTGGCCTGACGCCTGCCTGCTCGTGACCTCGACTGGGGCTCAGATCGACCAGCCAGACTTCTCCTCGCGAGGGCTCCGCCATGGCTTACTCCCTATCCAGCCCATCGGCCAAGGTGATGTCCCATGCGACGCGTTCCGCCTGTTCGCTTTTTCGTGTCGTTGGATCGGCCCGCAGGGCTTCAAAGGCTCGGTTGCTTTCATCGAGAAATCGCTGGCGCCGGTACATTTCAACAGCCTTGTCGAGAATCGCCTGCATCGGCTCGCCGGATTCATCTGCAAGTCTCCGAAGGACCTCGTGGGCAGGCTCTGAGATTCTTGCGCTTGGCATCGCACACACCCCCCTTTATTGGGATATAATTTAAGCCAACCACCTCTTTATAAATATACATATTGGTATACAGAATTGTCAACTAAATAGGATAGTGCAGTATTCCAGAAGTCCCTTCGCTCTGACTTTGCCAAGGGGCGTGCGGTGTGCTAGTCTGTCTTTTGTGCGAGGCCGGATTGGGAGTGAATGATGAGCGAAGAGGCGAAGTTCACCATCGAGGTGATCTGCCCCTGCTGCCAGGCGAGGCTTGCCGTGGACCCCGAACTTGGCGAAGTCCTGCATCACGAGCTGCCACCCAAGGAGACGCCCCCCGCCGACCTGAAGGCAGCGCTCGAGGAGCTGAAGGGCGAGGCTGGCCGGCGGGAGGCGCGCTTTAAAGAGTCGATGGAAGCGGAAAAAGAAAAAGGGAAGCTCCTGGAGCGGAAATTCAAAGAACTGCTCAAGAAGGCGAAAGACGAACCGGTCGCCCGGCCCACCCGGGACATCGACCTGGATTAGCCCCCGCCTGTGGTGAACCCAGCCGAACTGCCTGTGGTAAGTCCGGTCGAACCGCCCGCCCCGATGAACGATGACGACCTGCTCGGCACGCTCCTTCGGCGAGTCAGCCGCTCATTCTATCTGACCCTGCGTGTAGTTCCCGGCGACGTGCGGCGGCCGATCGGCTTGGCGTATCTGCTCGCCCGGGCCGCAGATACCATTGCCGACACCGCCCTTATCGGTCGAGCCGATCGCCTAAAGTACCTTGAGCTCTTCCGCGAGGCCCTGAGGGATTCAGATGCCGGACCGCTACGGGCGATCAGCGAGGCCCTTGCGGGGCCGCAGCAGATTGCGGCGGAGCGAGAGCTGCTGACCCGCCTTCAGCAAGCGTTCGCCCTCCTTCGATCTCTCAGTTCATCCGATCAGTCGCTGGTGCGTGGCGTGGTCCTGACCCTGACTGACGGGATGGTTATGGACCTTGCCACCTTCCCCGGAGAGGATGAGGGCCGCCTCGTCGCCCTGCAGACGCGAGCCGATCTGGACCGTTATACCTACTATGTCGCCGGTTGCGCGGGAGAGTTCTGGACCGATATCCATATGGCGCATCGCCCCTCCCTTGCCGAATGGGATCGGGAGGCGATGAGGCGGCGCGGCGTTCGGTTCGGCAAGGGGCTCCAGATGACGAACGTCCTGCGCGACCTCCCGAAGGACCTTCGAATAGGCCGCTGTTACCTGCCGCGGCAGGAGCTGGAAGCGCTGGGCCTTCAGCCTGCTGATCTGCTCGACCCGACCGCCGTTGTTAAGGTCAAGCCGTTGCTGCGGTCCCTCCTCGCCCTTACGCTCGATCACTACCAGGAAGGTTGGGCCTATACACTGGCAATCCCGAAGCGAGAAATCCGAATGCGCCTGGCCTGTATCTGGCCGCTGTTCATCGGCCTCAAGACGTTGGCGCTACTCGCGCGATCGCCCAATCTGCTTGATCCTGGCGTCGTCATCAAGGTTCCACGGGGGGCCGTTTACAGAATGATGGCGCGCTCCCTGGCGATGATCGGCTCCGACGCCACCCTGGATCGCTACTACCGGCGTCTGTGGCGAAGCGCGGCGGTGTCCGAATAGGGAGGAGACGATGATGGCAGAGCAAGCGGAAAAGAACGTCAGGGCGCATGTCTGGGTTTCGGGGCGGGTCCAGGGGGTCTGTTTCCGTGCCTGCACATCAGATGAGGCGGCAGCTAAAGGTGTTGCTGGTTGGGTGCGGAACAGCTCGGATGGTCGGGTGGAGGCGGTGTTTGAAGGCGAGAAGTCGACCGTGGAAGCGATGATCGCCTGGTGTCGGAAGGGCCCTCCAGCGGCGCGTGTGCGCGGCGTTGAGGTTGTCTGGGGGGAGCCCCAGGGCGAACAGGGATTCGGCATCAGGTGTTGACGATAGAGTGGTAGGCATCTCCACGGCAGGTAGCATAGAACGCAATTCCAAGCACCACTCAGATTTCCTCATCAGGAATGTCCGGCTGGTATTCCCGGATACGCTCCTGTTCGATAATCCAGAGTTTCTTGTTGATGTCACCTTTTTGAAGGCCGCGGATCAAGGTCCGGCAGCGGGTCCACAAATCTTCATCTGTGGGCTTTCTGGGCAGCCTCAACACTGCGATTCCTGAGTATTCCCAAGGTTTGAAGATCAAGGGATTGCTGAAGTCCATGTCCAATGTGACGAGGCAGCGGGACTCGGCCCGGCAGACGGCGATCAATTCTTGGTCGGACGCTGAGGTCATGGACTGCGAGAAAACGGTAGCCACGTCATGGTTTGCGGCGCGAAATAAGCGCGCCCCGCGCTCTCCGAGGTTTTCGTCGAGTTTGATTCTCACCGTCCGGTCTCCATGGGTACTTCAACGTATCGTTCACGCGCCATTTCTGCGCCGTACGCGATACAAGCCAGGAGGTCCGCCTCTTCCAGGCCCGGATAGTTGTCCAGGATATCCTTGTGGCTCCACCCGCTCGCGAGGAGGTCCAAAATGAACGACACCCATATTCGGTGGCCTTTCACGCAAGGTTTCCCGAAACAGATGTTTGGATTGATGGAGATCCGCGCCAACAGCTCTTCACGGGTCATAAGTCACCTCCCCAGTGCTTCGATGACACACAATATATGAAACAAGAACTTCTCAGTTATCGATTATGAGATCGCGCCGCGCTGAAAGCCAATCGACGGTTCCCCTTCCATAGCCACGCCAGCGAATACGTACTGGGTAAGCGCACATCGAACGCATTCAACAAAATCTAATCCATCTTGGGTTAGTTAGAAACCCATGGACCTCCCACACAGCCTCGAGGGGTGCAATCACGGCCCGCTCCTCGAAGCGGCCAGGAGCGCAAAAGTCTGACGCACGGCGAGCTTGGTCTCAAGACGCCATCGATCCAGCGTTATCCAATCTCCCCCCGCGCGTAGCCCCCCGCGCTCCCACGTCTCATAGAGCGATTCATAGATCGCCCGGGCCTCTTGCGGTGTAAGACGGGCAAGCCACCGCAGCCGCTCCGCCTCCAGCACTGGAGCGGCCCGCCCATAAGCCCGGATCATTTCAGCGATCTGCTGTCGGTCCATCGGGATCATACCGACGTGTACAGACCGACAAACTCCTCGTCGGTGAGTTGGTCCAGCATGGAGAAGTCGATGTCGTTCGAGGCGCGGCCTGGGTATTTATTGGTGAGCTTGACCCCGAAAAACTCTTCGAGTTTCTCGGTCCTCACCATGGTGATGGCGTTCCACGCATCTCGTGAGCACGCCTGTGCGCATTTATCGCATCCGATACATTCATCGAATCGGATCTGAACGGGCGGTACATTGTCATGGACACCCCGGTCGTACCCATGCATCTTGACCTGTTCTGGCGTCAGGTGCGAGATGCAATCCACCGGGCAGACCGATTGACACGGCGTTACCCACTCCCCCGGCTTGACATCGTGGCCACTGCACCCGGAGCAGTTGCCGGGATCGACCAATGCAATCCAGGCCGGCTTTGCCTTCTTCTGGCCGACCTTATCCGGGTATTGATCGGTATCGACCAGACCATCGCCGTCCTTGTCCTCAGGGCTACGGTGAAGGTCCAGGGTCTTCTGCCGAAGCTTCTCAATGAGCTGCACCCGCTCTTCCGCGAGCGCCTGATAGGCCGCATGTTTCTCTTTCCATGTCGCGTAACGGTCAAGCCGAAGTAGCCACCCGTAGCCGTTCTGCTTCCAGAACTCTGCCCGCTTCAGTCGATTCGCCTCCAGTTGGGCTTCGAGCGCGACCTTCTCCTTCGCGCGCGTTTCGAGCGTCTTCAAATAACTGTCGGCGCGTCGCTTATCCCGTTTATGGGGCGGGAGATACCCCGGCAGCGCATGTACGCATTTTGTCAGCATCTCAGGCACCATCGTGAAGTCCCCTTTGCCACTCAAGCTTCACAGGCTACCCGCTTACCCGGCTCAAGTCAAGCGCTCGCCGCGTCTAGACCCCGTGAAGCGTGAGGTCCTGCACAGCCTGATAGATCGGGATGACGTTAGCGAGCGGAGGCCACGGCAGGATACCGAGCGAGTCATGAACATAGTCGCGGGTCCGCATGCCGTTCAGGACGCAACTGACGCCACGGGTGCTGGCCAACACCCAAAGCGCCTTGCGGGACAGGCTCTCGCTTCGTTGTTCCTCAGGGAGGAACGGGTCGATGGCCGCCGAGATCGTGTTTTGGACGCGCCGACCCTGGCTCGCCGCCAGCCGGACCATCCTGTTGCCGACGATGGCATTAAGCGGTCTGTTGACCAGGATACCGATTGCCGCGTCGGATGCGGTCTCCAGCACCGTCTGTTGATTGTCCGGCCCGGTGTTCCGCGTGAGAAGTGCGCCCGACTCACATAGGTTCATCGGGAGCTGCAGAATCCGGAAGTGGTGGGCCGACCCACCAGCCTCTCGTGCGGCGGTAAGCATCCGGGTTAGCGATGTCGCCTCCGGATCAGCGGCAGGCGACACGGCCGTATTCGAAGAGACGCCATACCATCGGATCGTGCCGGCTGCCACCTGGCTTTCGAGGAAGGCGAACGCCTCTCGCAGTCGCCGGTAGAACTCGTCACGAGCAGACTCCAGGTCGCCGCGCCTGTGCGCCTTAGCGTCTGAGAGGAAGTACTCAGGATTGTGCAGCAGGCAGACATCGAGGGTCTCGATTTGCAGCCGGGTAAGCGACAGTTCGATCTGCTCGCGCAGGAACTCCGGATGGATGCAGTGCCAGCAGCCGTCCATGTATTTGACCATCTCTGGAAACGGCCTGTCCTCCGCCTCTCGCTTCTGGGCCAGCTCCAGGTTCTGTCCCTGGACGTAGCCGATCTTCGAGACGACAATGACCTCCTCGCGTCTGTGCGTTCCGGCGCGCGTCAGCGTGCCGAGAACAGCGCCGACGCACCGCTCGCTGCCGCCATCCATGTAGTTGGTGGAGGTGTCGATCAGGTTGCAGCCATGGCGCAGCGCCTGCTCGAGGGCTTCGGTGTGTTCGGGCGTCTCATCGTCGATCCGGTAGCCACCGAAGCCCAGCTTGCTGGTGGTTAGGCCGGTTGCCCCGAGTGGCCCGTAGCCCAGTGGAGCGAAGCGCTTTGCATAGGCAATAGTGCCGGCCTCCGTCGCGCTGCCATGCAGGAAGCTCCCGACGGCTGACCGTCTGCCGCCTGCTCCACGCCGCGCGGCACCGCCAAGGAGTTCGGCCGCTTGCGCGGGGTCGGTAATCGGGGCTTGGCAGGTGAAGTTCCGGCAGAGATAGAGCGCCGCGCGACCACCCACCAACCCTTTTCCCTTTACCAGAGGGAAATCGGAGGGCTCGTCTGCCGCTGGATCGTGGTGCGCAATGATTCGATTTGGAAGATAGTGGCGACCGACCTCCATGCGGAGCGCCTCATGTCCCGCCTCTCTCGGGTTACCGATCAGGCAGAGTTCGATCGGTCCCTCCAGGAGGAGGTCCACGACCGCGAGGCTCTTGGCGAAGGCGTGCGGATAGTCGGCGATCTGCTGCCCATACGCGCTGATCGCCCGCTCGGCCGCCCTTCGCCACTCCTCCCGGTCCAAGTGGAATGAGAGGCGGGCCAGCACCGAGGCCGCGATGGCGTTGCCGCTGGGTGTGGCGCCATCCGTCCCCTCCCGATGACGCAGGATCAGCGTTTCGTGATCGCGCGAGGTGGTGTAGAAGGCGCCGCTCTCCTCATCGGTGAAATCGGCCAAGAGGCGCTCGGCCATTCTCGCGGCTTCAGAGAGATATCGAGCCGCGCCCCCCGCCTCATACAGGTCGATCAGTCCCTCGCAGAGATAGGCGTAATCCTCAAGATAGGCGTGCAGGTGCGCCTTGCCGGCCCGGTAGGTCCGGAGCAGCCGCCCGTCCGGTTGCAGGAGCGTAGAGAGCAGGAAGTCGGCTGCGCGAACGGCGGCGTCAAGGTGACGCCGTTCGCCGAGGACACGGTATCCCTCGGCCATCGCGCTGATCATCAGGCCGTTCCAGGCGGTGAGGATCTTGTCATCCAGGCCTGGCGGTACCCGCTCTCGACGGGCCTCATAGACCTTGGGGCGCGCTCGATCGACGGAGGCGGCAAGCTCCTCGATGCTGATCCCGAGCTTTGTGGCCACCTGTGCAGCCATGCGCCGGATATTGGGGATGGATCTACCCTCCCAGTTCCCGGATGGCGTGATGTCGTAATAGGCGCAGAACCGGTGTGCCTCCTCCTCCCCCAGGATCGCGTCGATCTCGGCCGGTGTCCAGACGTAGAACTTCCCCTCGACCCCCTCCGAGTCGGCGTCGGTGGCGGAGTAAAACCCTCCCTCCGGGGCAGTCATCTCGCGCAGAATATAGTCGAGGAGTTCGGTCGCGATTTGCCGATAAAACGGGTCGCCGGTCACCTGGAAGGCCTCCAGATAGGTCCTGGCCAGCAGCGCATTGTCGTAGAGCATCTTCTCAAAGTGGGGGACCAGCCAATGCGCATCGGTCGAATACCGGGCAAATCCGCCGCCGATCTGATCGTAGATCCCGCCCTGCGCCATGGCATCGAGCGTCGTCCGCACCATCTGCAGGGCGTGGGCATCGCCGGTGCGCCGGTGATGGCGCAACAGGAGCGATAAGGCGGTTGCGGCCGGGAACTTGGGGGCGGCGCCGAATCCGCCGAAGGTAGGATCGAAGGTCGCCGCGAAGTGGGCGACGGCGGCAGCGATCTCAGCCCGTCCCACCGGCATGGGCGAGGGGGGGCGAGAACTCTCGTGCAACCGCTCAGCAATCTCGGCCGATTGGGTCCGCAGGGCGTCGGGCTGCTCGCGCCAGACCTCCGCAATCCGCTTGAGGATCGCCGGGAATCCGGGCCGCCCCAACCCGTTTCTGGGTGGGAAGTAGGTCCCTGCGAAGAACGGCTGCTGTGCGGGGGTCAGGAAGACGGTCATCGGCCATCCACCCTGCCCCTGATTCAGGGCCAGCGTAGCTGCCATGTAGATCGCATCGAGGTCGGGTCGCTCCTCCCGATCGACCTTGATGCACACGAAGTACTGATTCATCAGCTCAGCAATCGCCTCGCTCTCGAACGACTCATGTGCCATCACGTGGCACCAATGGCAGGCGGAGTAGCCGATGCTGAGCAGGATCGGGCGATTCTCCTCCTTGGCTCGGCGGAGTGCCTCATCTCCCCAAGGGTACCAGTCTACCGGGTTATGTGCATGCTGCAGGAGGTAGGGGCTGGTTTCGTGGATCAGCCGATTGGTGTGCCGCGGCAGCGCCTCGTTATCTCTTTCATGGGACTCAGGCATTGTATTCCCTCTTATTTGACCTTAACTGAGGGGAGGAAGGGTGTCAAGCAATCGCGACGCGCGACGCGTGTGGATTGATTGACAGCCTTCACCTATGCGCTTACAATCGCCTCTATGCCAAAGGTCCGAGTCGGCCAGATCGAGCTCTTCTATGAGGAAGACGGTCACGGGGAACCGATCGTCTGGATCCACGGGCTCGGCATCGACCACCGGGTCTGGGGGCTGCAGATGCCGCTGTTCACCCGGCACTTCCGTTGCCTGGCGTTCGACAACCGCGACGCCGGTCAAAGCGATCGCTCGCCGAACTCCTATACGATTAAGACCATGGCCGATGATGCCGTTCGCCTGATGGACGCGCTCGCCATCGATAAGGCCCACATCGTCGGCCTTTCCATGGGCGGGGCGGTTGCCCAGGAGTTGGCGATCGCTCATCCCGCCAGGGTCCAGGGACTGGTCCTGGTCTCGACCTACACCTCAGCCGACCGACGTGGGGCCGACGTATTGAACTCGTTCGCGCTGATGCGGACTCGTTTCAGCCGCGAGGAGTATGCGCGGGCTACCAGTCCATGGGTATTCACGTACCAGGATTATCTCATCCCGGGATTCGTGGACTTGGCCACTGCCCGGTTCATGGAGGATCCATACTTTCTCCCGGCCGACGTCTACGCCCGCCAGGTTGAAGCCGGGCTCAGTCACTTTACTGAAGATCGCTTGAGCCGGATTACTACGCCGACTCTGATCGTGGCCGGCGATGACGATCTCCTGACCCCACTGCGTTTTGCCAGGACACTCCACGAGCACATCCCTGGCGCCAAACTGGCCGTGATCCAGGGCGGCGGACACGCATTAATCCTCACCCACGCCGGGGAGTTTAACCGCCTTGTCCTGTCATTTCTCAAAGAATCCTGAATCTCACTCACGATAAGGTGCGTGTGTGGACGCATCACTTCGCAATGCCCTGGAGTCTTACGAAACTTACCTCGTTGAGCGTAACCACTCTATGGGTTGCCTGGCAGCCCTTATGCGCCCGTTCGTACTTTTCATAAACGACGAGCTCACCGTATCCGCCTACAACTATGCCGACGTCGTACCGTGGAGCGCGATGCCGGGGCGTGAGCGCATCGAGGAGGTCATGGCGCACTACCGTACGCGGGGCCATGGTCCGCACTTTAATTTTACGCTCGAGACGACGCCTGAGGGTCTGACCGAGGCATTGCAGGCGGCGGGTTGCGCGCTCGAATCCCGCAAGTACGTCATGTTTCAGCGCGAGCCCGTCGACCAGCCGGTGCCGGCAGATGTGCGCCTTGGCGAGACCGGGCCTGAGGATATGCGGGCCGCCGGGCGTATCCTGAGTGTCAGCTTCGGCTCCGGCGAGTCAGCATGGCAGGAGCCAACGTTGCGCGCCAGGCTGGTTGCGCGCATGCGGTCGGCGGGTATGCGCCAGCTCGGCGTCTGGGTTGCGGGGCAACTTGCCGCAGCAGTACACCTGCACACGGCCGCCGGCGTGGGCCATATCACCGGAATGGCTACCGCTCCGGAGTTTCGTGGGCGCGGCCTGGCCGGCCTGCTCACTGCGTACGCAGCGCGGATCGCCCGTGAAGCAGGCGCCACGCTCATCGCGCTCGAGGTGGCCACGCCGGAGGCAGAGCGTGTGTACACGCGCATCGGGTTCAGCCGCGTGGCAGCACGGGTTGAATACATCAGCACAGTGTAATCCCGGTAATCGGCGCCCCAGGCAGATCGCCATCGTGCGGTCCATCCCGACCAGACGGACACGGACGGTGACGGTATCGGCGACGCCTGCGATACCGATATCGATGGGGATGGCGTGTCAAATTCGAGCGATGTCTGCGGACTCACTCGGACAGGTGATCTGGTCGATCCCGCTACCGGCTGCTCCATTCCTCAACTCTGCCCTTGCGACACACCCAGCGGCGTGACCGTTCCCTGGAGTAACCACGAAACGCGGAGCAGATTACCCCTCGGCAGATAGAAAGGTGCTGGGATCGATGCGGGTGAGGCTCTGGATGGCGTCGAAGTGTCGGTCGGTGCTGATGATAGTGTGCAGGCCGTTGTGCAGCATAGTGGCGGCGTGAATAGCGTCGCGGACGCTGATCAGGGGCTGTTCGTGGAGAATCGTGTAGGCCCTGTCAAGATCGGATTCGAGAACGGGCAAGATCTGCTCACACAGGGTCTTCAGGTTCGTGAAGGCCTGGTCTGCCACCTCATAGCGTCCGAGCGAATAGTACCGGTGGAGCAACTCCTGGAACACCTCCACATTGGTCACGACCTGGATGGCGCCGGCCTCGACCTGCTTCAAGACCGCCACGCAGCCCGGCTTGGCGGGATGGTCATTGCCGATCGCGTACATGATAATGTTCGCGTCGAGAAAGTGGGCGTCAGTCGCCGCCATGACCGCCGGCCTTATCGGAAAGGTACTGCCGCTCCCAGTCCTGGTACTCTGCCGGAACCTCGGTCTCGGCTAGGGCCAGCAGGGCCTGGACGGCTTGGGCCTTATCGCGAGCGTGCTTCTGCTTGAGGTACACCGCTTCAGCGGCCTCGCGAAGTAAGGTACCCAGAGGCTTGTGCTGCTGTTCGGCAATCTCCAGGAGATCGCGATATTGCCGTTCAGTCAACAAAACTTGGGCCTTTTTCTCATATTTTCGCATTGTGTCTCACCCAAAACATAGTGTATCGAGTGAAGACACCCCAGTCAAGAGTATTCAGGAGAGGGTACTATCCTCATTTCGTTCACCAGCCACGGACACTGGTTATGGCGACGAAGCAAAGCAATCTCCCCGTTCTTGCCGACCCAACAGCATCACTCCACATACTACTGTGAGATTGCCACGGTCCCTTTTGCTTCGCTCCGAGCTCCGGGTTAACCGCCCCCTCGCAATGACCGCTGAGGGGGCCTTTCCTGGTAACGACTGACCCATGAACAGGTTACGTCATCAATCGCTATTCGAGTGGTGGCCCGCCCGTTTGATTTTTTTCTTGACACTGTTCCAGCCAACGTTTAATCTGTCTCCGTTCATTGACACTGATAATCGTTTTCACTTTCTTTACGATGCAAGATAAACTTCTTCAGTTCAAACAGTACTTGAATCGAGCCGGGCTGAAGGCGACCCGCCAGCGCGAGTTGATCGCGCGGGCCTTTTTCGCCACCACGACGCACGTCAGCGCCGAGGGTCTCTACCGCCGGGTGCGGGGTCGGCACCCGCGGATCGGTCTCGTCACCGTCTATCGGACCCTGAAACTTCTGAAGGACGCCGGTCTTGCCCACGAGCGGCAGTTCGGCGATGGACGCGCCCTGTTCGAACATGCCTCCAGCGAGCGCCACCACGACCACATCATCTGCACCGAGTGCGGCAAGATCACCGAGTTCGCAAGCATCGAGATCGAGGCGCTCCAGGAACAGGTCGTTCGCAGGCTCGGATTCCAAATTCAGCATCACAAATTAGAGCTGTACGGCCTTTGCCGAGACTGCAGCGCCGGCGCCGGCAGAGGACCCGAAGTTCATGCGATAGGGGCCGGCTGAGGCCCACGAAGAGACGTACTATTGTTCGATATAATTGAAAATGAATGTCTTTGTCATGCTGTGCCCGCAGATCCGCAACCGAGAGGTGGAATGACAGCTGTCCACACGAGCCGCACACCCGGCTCTTGGACGGGTACAGTTCAGGATGTGCCCGGTGGAGGTTGTAACTTGGGTTCAAAACTGCAGAAACTTACTGTCGAACAACGCTATCAAGCGCAGCAAGTCACACTCGGCTCTCCAAGGATAAAGTACGGCGTCTTGGCCCGTCTCCTCTTCATGACGATGGACCTCGTATACGGTCGCCGAAAGACGCTCAGCAAATTCAAGGTACTGGAGCTTATCGCCCGTGTCCCGTATCAGTCCTGGGAGAACGTCGCCTACGTCGCCATTACTCACATGTATGCAGATCGTAATTTTGCCCGCCGGGTCTTCGACCGGGTCAAGGAAGCTCGCGAGGCGCAAGACAACGAGATGTGGCACCTGCTTATCCTGGAGGAACTCACCCACGCCCGCGGAATAAAGGAGAGTTTTCTCCTCTATCGCGTCTTGCCTCAGGTGATCGCCGCCATGTACTACCACACCTGCTGGCTCCTTTACGTCATAAAGCCGTCGTGGAGTTATCTGTTGAACGCTCAATTTGAGGACCATGCGGAGCACGAATATATGGAATTTGTGGCGGAAAATCCCCAGTTGGAGTCGGAGCCCTTCAAAAGCCTTTTTGAGGAGGACTACGCCTCCTTTGAGAGCATGGCGGATCTGTTTCGTCAAATCGGGCATGACGAGCGGATGCATAAGGAAGAGAGCCTGGAAGCGATCGCGACGGCCCGATTTCAGTGAACAGTAAGCGGGTTCTGTAAAGAGCTGCTTGTGTTGTCAAACGCTTTGTGGAGGAGTTGAGGCGCAATGGTACAACTCAGAAGGCTGGTGCTCAGGCACCCATCAACGCAATTCCTGTCCTGGTGGGCGATTGTGCTTATCGCATCGTTGGTTGTGTGTGTAGATGCTCCCGCATCGGCCTCCGAGTTGGTCATCTACTCCGGCCGTAAGGAGAGCGCCATCAAGCCGGTTGTAGAGCTCTTTGAGCGTGAGACCGGCATCAGGGTGGCGCTGAAGGTTGGGAAGACCTCCGGTCTGGCGAACGAGATCCTCCAGGAACGGCAGCGGCCGAGGGCCGACATCTTCATCGCCACCGAGTCGGGCGTCTGCGCGATCCTTGCGAGGGAAGGGCTCCTGGAGCCGTACGCTTCTCCCGGCGCTCGCGCGATACCAGTCGAACATAAAAGCGCCCGCGGGCTGTGGACCGGCATCTCCGGGCGCGCCAGGGTCGTCATTTACAATAAGGACCTGGTCAAGGGCGGCGATATCCCGAACTCTATATTGGACCTGACCGACGCGAAGTGGAAAGGGAAGATCGCCATAGCCGGCACACGCGAGCGGACAACCCTTTCCTGGCTGAGCGCCATGGTCGAGGTGATGGGCGAGGCGAAGGCCAAGGCCTATGTCGATAAGCTCCTGGAGAACGGCCTGAAGGTTCTACCGGACAACTCCGATGTCTGGCGCGGCGTGGGGAGCGGGGAGTTTGCCATAGGATTGACCAACTCGCCCAACTACCATCTGGCGCTCGATGCCAACCTGCCGGTCGGGGTCGTCTATCCGGATCAGGGACCGCGAGGGATGGGCGTTCTGGTCAACCCTAACGCCGTGGCAATCGTGAAGGGCTCGAATAATCTCAACCAAGCCAGGCGGTTCGTCGATTTCCTCCTCAGTAAGCCGGCGCAGGAACTCCTGGTGAAGCACGCCTTCGAGATTCCGCTGCTACCTGGGATAGATCCCGGACCGGTCAGGCCCCTCTCGGGGTTCAAGGTGCTTCAGATCAATCAAGAGCGTCTGGCCGATCTGGAGGATCGGACTATTACCCTGTTCCCCGGCCTGTAAAAGTCGGCCCACCACCGAAAGGCATGGTCAAGAGCGAGGCATGATGAGCAGCAGCGTGCGGTACATACAACAGGGAGGACTGGGGACGCTGTGGCGGTCCCACGTGCTGGGTCATGGGCCCGCAACCGTCGCTGGAACAGTTCTGATTATTCTTCTGACGGCCTCTCCCTTGGCCGCTCTCTTGATCTCAGTCTTTGCGGGAGGGATGAAAGCCTTTTCGACCCTGGTCGACAGCTCCGTACTGTGGCTGATCGCGCGAACCCTGCTGCTTGCCTCCCTCGCTACGTTGTGGGCTCTACTCCTTGGGCTGCCGCCGGCCTGGATCCTCACCCGCACGGACCTTCCGGGGCGACGCATCCTCCTGGCGGTGGCTGTGCTGCCGCTGGCGATTCCCCCATATATCGGCGCCTTCACGTACATTACGCTGCTCGGACCGGTCGGCTGGGTGAATACCGCGTACCAGGCCGCCGGCGCAGGCGGACCGATCGTCAACATCTATGGCCTGTGGGGTGGGATCTTCGTGCTCGGCCTGTTCACCTATCCCTACATCTTGCTCATGGCCGGCGCCGCCCTGAAGGGATCCGACCCGGCTCTCGAAGAGGCGGCCAGGGCCGTAGGCCTCAGGCCGATTGACGCCTTCCGTCGGGTCACGTTACCGCTACTGCGCCCCAGTCTTCTAGCCGGAGGCTTGCTGGTCTTCCTCTACGCGCTTTCGGACTTTGGCGCCGTCTCATTACTCCGGGTGAACACCTTTACTACCGAGATCTTTCATCAGCTCAACACCCGTTTCGACCAGCGGAACGCCGCCGTCCTCTCTGCCATTCTGGTCCTCATCACGGCTATGGTCTTAATGGCCCAGCGGGGAAGTCTGGGCCGCCGCGGCTTTGTCCAGAGGCGGAGCGGTGTCAGACCGCCCACCATTTACCCGCTGGGGCGGTGGAAACTCCCGGCCCTCTGCTGCACCTACATCGTCCTTGGCGGCTCGGTGTTTCTGCCGGTTGCGCTGCTGCTCTATCAAACCGGCTCGCCGATAAGCCTCCTGCACACGCTCATCGCCGGCCACCGTTTTCTGTGGAACAGTCTTTGGACGGCGACCGTAGCGGCTACGGTGGCATCGGGACTCGGGCTCTTTGTCGCCTACCTTGCCCAGCGTCGGCAGGGGCCGGCCGGACTGCTGCTCATGGCCGCCACCCAGCTCGGGTATGCGATCCCTGGCACAGTCCTTGGGTTGAGTCTGATCCTCCTGTACAATGCCTACCTGCCCTGGGTCTACGGGACCGCCGCTATGGTGATCATCGGCTACCTCCTGCGGTTTCTGCCGCAGGCGGTTCAGGGCAGCACCGCCGCGCTGGTGCAGGTCGATTCGAGTCTGGAGGAGGCGGCTCGCAGCCTCGGCCGATCCGGCTGGCAGGCACTTCGGGAGGTCACCTTCCCGCTTATTCGACCAGGGATTGCAGCGGGGTGGATGCTGGTCTTTATCTCGTCGATGAAGGAGCTGGCGGCTACGCTCCTCCTACGTCCGGCCGGCTTCGATACCTTGCCGGTCAGGATATGGATCGCCTCCATTGAGGTCGACAACGTAGGAGCCGCGGCGACCTCGCTGATTCTCATCGCCATTACCGCACTCCCCCTCTTCCTGATCACCAGACGTGATGCCACCTTATCACAGCTCGATTGAGCGGATATGTGTGATGACTAACGAAGTGAATAAGAGGGCAGGAGGGATGACGGTGGCAGGAACGAAGGTCATTCAGTTGGAACACATCAGCCATTCCAAGAGGGTCAAGGCTGTACAGAGCTCATCGCCGCGCCCTACGGTTATCCGGATCGAGCAGGTCAGCAAACGCTATGGAGGCGGATCGGTCATGGCGGTCGAGGAGGTCTCTTTTGCTGTCGAGAAAGGGGAGATTCTGGCCCTGCTCGGTCCAAGCGGCTGCGGAAAGACGACAACCCTCCGCCTGATCGCCGGGTTCGAGATTCCCGATAGCGGCCGGATCGAGATCGGCGGACGAATGGTCGCCCACGACACTATCTTTCTGCCGCCGGAGCAGCGGGGCGTAGGAATGGTGTTCCAAAGCTATGCACTCTTCCCGCACCTTACGGTTCTGGAGAACGTTGCATTCGGCCTGCGCCAGTGGGGTGGGGAGCGGCAACGCGACCGGATTGCGGAGGCGCTCGACCTCGTTGGGCTCTCGAAGCTTGAGGGGCGATATCCCCACGAGCTTTCCGGTGGGCAACAGCAACGTGTTGCACTGGCCCGCGCGCTGGCCCCCAGCCCGCAGGTTGTGTTGTTGGATGAGCCGTTCAGCAACCTGGACGCCGACATGCGGGCGCAGATGCGGGAAGATGTCCGTTCGATTCTCCGCCAGGCCGGGACGACGGCGATCTTCGTGACTCATGACCAGGAGGAGGCGTTTGTCATCGCCGATCAGGTCGGGGTGTTAAACCACGGTCGCCTGGAGCAGCTTGACCATCCGGAGGCGATCTACCACACCCCGGCCAGCCGTTTTGTCGCTCGGTTCGTCGGCTCTGCCGATTTCATTCCTGGCCTCGTCCAAGGCGAGAGAATCACTACGGAGTTCGGCATATTACCGAACCAGCGAGGACTCGCAGGAGGACAGGCGGTGGAGGTGATGATCCGACCTGATGATATTGATCTGATCCCCGATCAGGCGGGCAAGGCGATCGTCCTGACCAGGCAGTTCCGTGGCGCCGACAACCTCTACTGCGTGCGACTGCCGTCCGGTCAGAAGATCCACAGCAGCCAGGATTCAACGAGGATTATTGAGCCGGGGACCCTGGTCGTCGTCAAGGCCAACCCTACGCACGTGGTCTGTTTCGACATCAATGGAGTCGCGCAGTGAATCAGGCCTCGGAGATTAACGACGAGACATGACAGGAAGAAGTAAAGCATTCAGCGATCAGCGACGGGCTGACTGCTGATAGCTGACCGCTGAATTAAAAAGGCGACCCCACCGCTCCCTGCTTGCCGGCCGGCGCGGTGGGGTCGCCTGCTGCCTCGGAGGGCCTTGGTGTCAACTGACCTTTTTGGTCCCTTTGCACTTCCGGCCTTCCCGGCGTTGTAATTTTAACAACCTCCCGAGGAGAAGTCTAGTTCAGTCTCGCGTGAAAGACACAAGGGTAACCGTGAAGTGGTGACAAGAAAGGTGAGGAAGGGATTTCTTTATGGCTGAACGCGATTTGAAGATCCTTGACGAGTTCGACTCGAGTCGAAGACGCTTCCTCCTGGCGATCGCCGGAGGCTTCACGGGAACGCTTTTCGGAATCATCCTCCCTGGAAGAGCGTGGGGTAACCCAAGGATGCAGACGCTCACTCTCGGCCGTCCTCTGATGGGCACGGTCGTGGAGATCGAGGCGAATCATCCCGATCTCGCGATCCCGAGGCAAGCGATCGAAGCCGGCCTGCAACGAATGACGGACGTCGATCGCCTGATGAGTACCTTTCGATCCGACAGTGAGATCGGCCTGGTAAACCGCTTGGCTGCCACACGCCCTGTCTCAGTCGGGGAGGAGACCTTCGGCGTGCTGACACAGGCAAAGGATATAGCACTGATGAGCGGTGGCGCCCTTGATGTCACCATCTACCCGTTGATGCAGCTCTGGCGCCGCGCGACGTTACGAGGCCGGATTCCATCATCGTGCGAGATCGGGACCACCCTCGGCTTAGTGGCCCACAGTGGCCTTTCCGTTGATCCCAACAACCGCAGCGTTCAGCTACAACAGCCCGGGATGGGCATTGATCTAGGGGGGATCGCCAAGGGCTATGCCGTTGACATCGCGGCGGAGGCTCTCACGAAGCGAGGCGTTCACAGTGGCTTGGTCAATGCCGGGGGTGACCTCCGAGTCGTCGGCCGCAGCCGTGATGGGAGCTTCTGGAGGATTGGCCTGCGGCATCCGCTCGCGCCTTCGAGGCTGCTGCTCACGGTCCTGGTCGAGGATGAGGCGGCGGCAACATCCGGAAATTACTTCCGCTACTTCACTGTCGGCAGACGGCAATATGGGCATCTGTTACACCCCAGAACCGGAATGCCGGCGAACAGCGCGCTGAGCGCAACCATCATCGCAAAGAGCGCCATGCGCGCCGACGGCCTGGCGACTGCCGCGATGATACACGGGACAGGTGCGATGGCCTTCATTCAACGCGTGAGCGGGGTCGAGGGGATCGTAGTCCACCCGCTCGCCCGCCATCCAGGAAGGGTCTTGGTTCACATGACGCCGGGGCTTCGCGGCCGGGTGGAGCTCCTGGATCGCTCGGCAGAGCTTGAACGACTTGAACCATGATCTCACAATACACACCGGTGACGAAGCAACCGAAAGGAGGAGAAAGAAAAGATGAGGGAGAGGAAGGTGTTGCGATGTCTCATGGCTGCATTGATGGTCGGGATCGCCTCGCCCATCATAGCAGTCGCGGCGCCACCACCATTAGAGGTTCTGGAGAAACAACTGAGGGAGCTTCAGACGCAAATTGAACAGCTCAAGCAGGGCAAGCAGGAGCAGGATCGAAGGATGAGGGAAATCGAGGCGGCTGAGAAGGAACGGGCCGCCAAAGAAGCCGAGGCGCTGCGAGAGCAGGCCAGGCGAGGCGAAGAACAGGAGCGAAAGACCGGCATCCTCGCCGAGGAGCTGGAGGCGATCAAAAGCAGGTACATCCTGCCTGAAACGGTCGAGTACAAGAGCCTCTACGGTCTGGGTCCGGCGGCATCGAAGGTCTACACGGTGCCGAGAGGGCTCTCGATCGGCGGCTACGGCGAGGCCAACGCCGTCTTTTTCACTACTGACAACGAGGAGCCGGACAAGAAGAGGGATGTCGGCGACTTCGTGCGCTTCGTCACCTATATCGGGTATAAGTTCTCCGACCGGATCATCATGAACTCGGAGATCGAATTTGAGCATGGGACGACTTCATCAACCAAATCCTCCAGCGGCGGATCGGTTTCGGTCGAATTCGCCAACCTGGACTTCCTTCTGTCCGAGCCGGTGAACATCAGAGCGGGGCTGGTCCTGATGCCGATGGGATTTATAAACGAGATCCACGAGCCCCTCTTCTATTTCGGAAACCAGCGCCCGGAGGTGGAGCGACGGATCATCCCGACCACCTGGCGGGAGCTTGGGGTAGGGCTTCACGGCACGATTCTGCCGGGGCTGACCTACCGGACTTATGTCACAAACAGTCTGAACGCCAAAGGCTTTACCAGGACCGACATCCGAGGCACCAGGCAGCAAGGGAACCGAGCCCTGTTTGAAGACTTTGCCTGGACCGGCCGCCTCGATTACACCCCAACCCCGGGCCTCCAGGTAGGGGGCTCATTTTTCTGGGGTGATACCGGACAGGACCAACGGTTCAATGGGAAGGAGATCGCTGCAAACCTGAGGCTCTACGAGTTCCATGGCCAGTATGAGTATCGAGGTCTGCGGCTCCGCACGCTGTTCGCCCAGGGACACATCGGTGACGCCCGCGCCCTGAGCATCGACTTGAAGGACACCATCAGCAGCCGGATCGTGGGAGGCTACGCGGAGGTCAGCTATGACATCCTGCCGCTCCTCTTCCCTGGGACCGAGATGTCTCTCTCTCCCTTCATCCGGTACGAGCGGCTCGATACCCAAGCTGATGTCCCATCCGGCTTCACCCCTGATAAGTCAAAAGACAATAGGGTGATCAACGCTGGCTTCAGCTTCAAGCCTATCCCTAACGTAGTGCTCAAGTTCGACTATCGGGACCTCAGTGCGGAGTCGGGGAAGGTCGCCGACGAGGTCACTGTTGGCCTCGGATTCATCTTTTAGCCGGCGCTGGAGAGGATGCAAGGAGGGTGAACGGGGGCTCACGAGGCAGCAGAGTAGTAAGCCTGGAAGGCCCCGGTCACCCTCTACCTCAAGGAGAAGGCAGATGCGTTTCTTGATCATCCTGATACTCGTCGTGCTGGTCTTCGCATCACCTGACAACCTACTTGCCAAAGTCTTTTACGCCAAGGACGAGGCCATCAAGGCGGCCTTCCCGGAGGCCGATGTCATTGACAACAAGACGTTTTTTCTGACGGTGGACCAGAAAGGGCAGGTTGAGACCCTCGCACGCACGCGACTCGATTCAAAGCTAGTGACGATGTATATGGGAAGGCGGGGTGAGAAACTTCTGGGTTACGCCATAATCGATATGCACACTGTTCGCACCCTCCCCGAGGCCGTCATGGTTGTGCTCTCCCCCGATGGGCGGGTGGCGTCCACGCTCATCCTGGCCTTCTATGAGCCCCTAGACTACCTCCCGCCAGAACGCTGGCTCAAGCAGTTCGATCAGGCAAGGCTCACCCAGGATCTCCGGGTGGGAGGTAAGATCGCCGGAATCACCGGGGCGACTTTGACCGCTCGGGCGATGACCGAGTCGGTGCGCAAAGTGCTGGCCCTCTATCAGGTGTTGATCGCCAAGGGGGGAGGATGATGCGTTTCGTCGTTACGGGGGAATGGACCCAGAACCGGCTCCTTCGCGCCATTATTCTGTGGTTTCTCTTCTACAGTGCGGGCCTTTGGCTCACCAACGCATTGTTCTTCTTTAATCAGATGGAGCTTAACTACGAGTCCGTCGTCGCTCACTATAGGGGTTCCGAAGCGCAGTTCATGCCGCCTCGCAGTTATAAGGTCTTACTCGAAATCAGCCATTTCCATCTCCTGGCGATGGGGATCTTCATCCTGACGCTGACCCACCTCGTGTTGTTCGTGCCCTTCAGGCCTCGGGTCAAGTTCTGGTTGATACACCTGACCTTCTTATCCGCGATTTCAGATGAAGCTGCAGGCTGGCTGACCCGATTCGCACATCCCGTGTTCGCCTATTACAAGATTGGGGCTTTTCTTCTTCTCCAGACAACCATGGCAATACTGATCATCGCTGTCCTGCTCGCCGTGTGCCGGAACGCACGCAGCGCATATACGGGGGGAGATCGTTGAAAAGCGCCCCTTTTCCCTGGCTGCGTCTTGGCAGACAGGCATCCACGAGGAGAAAGGAAGGAGCATCATGACCACTTTGCAAAGACTGCTTCACCGCCACAGATTGGACCGACACCAGGGATCGCTGATTCTCTTGACACTCTTGTTGTCTTTGGCCGGTTCGCTGATTGGCTGCGCGCAGACCATGGCGGCGCAGACTCGGACTTACTTTGTCGCCGCCGCCGAGGTTGATTGGGATTACGCGCCGACCGGCATCAACCAGATCAGCGGAAACGCATTTGGAGAGAGCGAAAATGTCTTTGTTCAGAGCGGTAAGCAGCGGATCGGCAAGGTCTATCGCAAGGCGGTCTACCGCGAGTTCACCGATGCCACCTTTACTACTGAAAAAGCTCGCGGGCCACAATGGGAGCATTTGGGTGTCCTGGGACCAGTCATCCGTGGGGAGGTCGGTGACACCATCCAGGTTATCTTCAAGAATATGACCAGCTTTGCCACTAGCATCCACCCGCACGGCGTCTCATATCTTAAGGACTCGGAGGGGGCTCCGTACAACGACGGTACCTCTGGAGCCGACAAGGCTGACGATGCTGTTCCTCCTGGCGGGACTCACACCTACGCCTGGCAGGCATTGGAGCGATCAGGCCCCGGCCCGATGGACGGGAGTTCCATCCTCTGGATGTATCACGCCCACACCGATGAGCCGGCGGATACGAATACCGGTCTGGTCGGGCCGCTTATCATCACACGCAAGGGAAGCGCAAACCCTGACGGTTCCCCCAGCGACATCGATCGGGAGTTTGTCACGCTATGGACCGTGCTTGATGAAAATGCCGGCCACTATCTGGAGCACAATGTCAACCACTTTACCGGTAAGCCTAAGAAAACGATGAAGAACCTGGATGATCCCGAGTTTCAGGAGAGCAATCTGATGCACTCGGTCAACGGCTACGTCTACGGCAACCTGCCCGGGCTCACCATGAAGCGTGACCAGCGGGTGCGCTGGTACATGATGAGCATTGGGACTGAGGTCGATCTGCACACGCCGCACTGGCATGGCCAGACGGTGCTGATGCTGGGAGCGCGCACCGACATGGTGGAGCTCCTCCCTGGGAGCATGAAGACGGTCGACATGGCGCCGGATAACCCGGGCACATGGTTGCTCCACTGTCATGTAAACGATCACATCACCGCAGGGATGATGGCGCTCTTTACGGTCACTGAATAGCAAGGAGGTCTTGACATGCGTCAGGAACACCGGAAGGCGGAAGAAGGGGAAAGCAGGAGGATGGCCTTGCAGGAAAGGGAGTTCATTCTGGGTGGGCAGTTCAACGAGGACGGAACGACACGACTCGAGGTCGCCCTTCTGGCCTCTGAAGGCAAAACGAAGTTAGAGCTTCGCCTCTTGGCATGGGGCGAGGGGATCGGCTGGTACATCCAGAGGCGGATCCAGCTCGATACACTTCAGATCGGGGCCCTGAAGACGATGCTGGGGAGGGGCGCCAGTCGGGTGAAATCGTCTATCCCGAAATTGAAAATGACATGCAAAATCGTCAAAGACACACACAGCAACCCTCAAGGATTGAGCCTATCGCTCTGCCCCTGAGGGTTCCGATGGGGAAGCGGCGGTCTTGGATCAAGCAACCTGTTTTAAGCGCACTTCTTTGGTAGCGATGACAAGTCGCTTCTGGGCCAAGAGCTTTTCGAAGCTCTCGATATGCCCCTGCGTATCGAGACAAAGTTGCTCAACCAACACACGGAGGGGGACATCATCCTGAACCTCGGACAAGAGCGCCTTCAGGGCTGCAAGGGCATCTCGTTCCGCCGCCAGGCCCTGCCCAAGCATCTCGGTCACCTCGAGCGATTGCGTAATCAGCGCCGGCTCAATGGTGGGGACGCCGCCCAACGCCACGATCTTGTCGCCAAGGCGCTCTGCATGCCCCATCTCATCTTTGGCCCGATCCCTGAAGAAGTCGGCGAGGTACGCCCGCTCCAGGCCCTGGATCAGGACGCTGTCCTGGAGGTACTGAATCATGGCTGCATATTCGATGGCCAAAACTCGATTAAGCCCTGTGATCACCCGCTGAACGTCCATGGCTTCCTCCTTTCCTCGAGGCCTTGCAGGCTGAGGGAGTAAGGGAACAGCGTTGCGGGGTAGAAAGAACCCCGGATACTTCATAACATAGACCGCATAGCTGAAGGTGTCAACCTTGCTATGAGTAGGCAGATCGGTTCCAAAAGATCACCTGAAGCTGTTCAGATCTTGCTGGGCAAACGGCTCAGGGCCCTTCGGTCGGTGCGCGGTTTTCGCCAGGAGGCGATCGAGGCAAGGGGCCTCAATTATAAATACCTCCAGCGGATCGAGGCGGGGCGGTGCAATCTGACCCTAAGAACCCTTCAACGAGTCGCCTCGGTCCTGGAGGTGAAGGTCGAAGACCTGTTCCAGTTCCCTCTGGGATCGTCCCCACACCTTCCGGAAGCCCAGGAGGTTGTCGGTCTTGTGATAGCCATGATCGCAGGTCAGGATAAGACCGCGCTCAAGAAACTTCAGGTCTTCATTAAGGAGATCCTGCCGGAGAGAGGGAAGGAAAAAAGCGAGCGAACGTACCTTAGCGAGGCTGACTGCTGACCGCGATAAGCCATCAGCTATCAGCTCTGTTGAAGAGGGAGGCCCCTTTTATCCGGGGCTGACGGCTGAGCGCTGACCGCTGTTTCTAAGGAATTGAGCGCGCAGACCTGCTCAAGGGTGCAGGCCCCAGCTTCAAGCTGGAAGGTGGTGTGGGCGATGCCGAATCGCTCCTTCAGCATGTGACTGATCCGGTCGAGCAGTCGATTGCCCTGGCTGGCCTGGAGATCAGTCACCTGGAGGTGGCAGCTCATGGCATAGACATGAGAGCTCAAGCTCCAGACATGCAGGTCGTGTATATCTTTGACCTCTGGGAAGCTGCGCACAGCCCGCAAGAGGAGATCCACTTGGACCCCGCGCGGAACGCCCTCCATCAATACATTGACAGTCTCCGCCACGATGTCCCAGCAGCCGATCAGTACTAACAGCCCAATCACACAACTCAGAAGCGGATCGATCAGGGTCCAACCGCTGAACAGGATGATGACGCCGGCTGCCACGACGGCGAGCGACACGAACCCATCGCTCAGCAGGTGCAGGAAGGCGCTTCGAATATTGAGATCTCGGGTTCCTCGCCGAAGCGACAGTGCGACCCCGATATTGATCAGAAACCCGATCCCTGCCACCGCCATCATGATGGGCGCCTCAGGCACAGCCGAGGATCCCAGCCGATGAATGGCCGCATAGAACAGCCACAGGGTGACGCCGATCAGCGCGATCCCGTTAGCGAGGGCGGCGAGGATGCTGGCCCGGTGATAGCCGAATGTCTTGCGTTCGTTGGCAGGGCGCTCCATTTGCCGAAGCGCAACCCAGGAAATGGCCAGCCCGATGACGTCGCTGAAGTTATGCCACGCATCGCCGATGAGCGCGAGGCTTCCGGCGGTCAGGCCTGCTGCCAATTCCGTCAAGGCAAATAGGAGATTCAGGACGATCCCGATCTGCAAACGCCGACCCACGAAATCCCCATGATCGTGGGCGATGCCCGGATTCATTCCGATCCCCATCTTACTGCCCTGCGAGCGGCGGCCCGCTTTCTCCAGGTAGGGCAAGATGCCGGATTATTTGACCCCGCTCCCCCTTCAATGAAATCGGCCTACCATTCAGCATAAGGGCCACCCCTCCGGAATTGCCGATGGTGACCACAAATCCATCATTCGCCGACCACTGCGCCGTCTCGCCCGAACGTAATAGAACTCCTTTCCGAGGCGACCCGTCTGCGGACACCCCAATCCAGGTCGTCTCCTTCGCCTCAGCCCGCAGCCTATATCGAGAAGGGGAGCTCTGAGGCTCCTGTCCTGGGGTAGCAGTGATCGGGTGGGACGGGGGAACTGCTATTGGTTGTTCCGCGCCAAAGGGGGTGACTTGCGATCCGGGCTGGGTAGTGATAGGGCTTTCCGATGGCGGCGTGTCTGTCTC